>CAZDNN010000319.1:0-7538 GCA_964506385.1 uncultured Planctomycetota bacterium | reverse complement strand
ACACCGTGAGCGAGTCGAGGCCGATGGTGAGGAACGACAGCGGCTCGAGGTCGAGGTTGCCCGTGCCGAAGTCGCCGTCGGGGGCCAGCGTGCCGCCGGCCTGGACGGTGACGGGGCTGGTCGTCGAGCCCGTGCCACCGAGGGTGGCGCCGCTGGCGACGGTGTAGGCCGCGCCGCCCGTGTGGGTGCCGTCGAGGAGGAGGGTGCCGGCGGCGACGTTCGTCGCGCCCGGGTAGGTGATGCTGCCTTCGAGCGCCATCGTGCCGGCGCCCGCCTTCGTGAGGCCGGGGACGCCGCCCCACCAGTTGCCGCCGCCGAGGCCCTGGGTGAGCCGCAGGTCCACCGGCTGTGCGCCGTCGGCGACGGTGAAGTTGTGGTTCGCATACTCCCAGATGCTCGGGCGGGCCGTGATGAGCGCAGTGTTCGGCGAGCTATTGACCGTCACGTGGCCCCACACCTGGGCGCCGGCCCCTTCCCAGAGGCCGCCGGTCATGGTCAGACTGCCCATGTAGAGCCCCGTGTGGGGATCGAACGTGCCGCCGTGGATCTCGAGGTCCCTGCCCCAGTAGCCGAAGATGTGGGGCTGGGTCGTCTCGACCTCGGCGCCGGCGTTGATGATGAGCCTGCCGCCGACCTCGCTGCCAGCGGACCAGGTGCCGGCGTTGATGATCAGCTTGCCGTCATTGACGATCGTCGGGCCGCTGTAGGTGTTGCGGACCCAGCCGTTGTGGAACCCGCCATCCCCGAGGGTCATGGTGCCGGCGCCGTTCTTCACGAGGGCCATCCGCCCCTCGAAGCCGGGGTGGTCGTAGACGAGGGCGGACATGACCAAGTCGTTCGCCGCGCCGCCGTCGGCCACGTCGAAGGTCGTCTGCGGGGCCGCCGCTGTGCCGACGAAGCACAGCGAGCCACTGATGGTGGACGAGGTCGCGCTGGCGTTGGTCTTGATGAGGCCGTTGCCCCAGTTCCCCGTCCGCCAGGGGCGGAGGCCTCCGCTGGCGGTGATGGCGCCGCCGGTCAGCTCGATGTTGCCCATGTAGTTATCGCTGTTCACGAAGGCCAGCGTGCCGCCCTCGTTGACCACCACCTTGTTGGTGAGGCCGCCGCCCAGCACCCAGTGGGCAGCCGCTTCCAGCGTCGCGCCGTTGTTCACGGTGATCGTGTGGGCGGTGGTGAACTGTCCGCTCGAGCCGCCGTTCGGGAACCCAACGCCCCGCGCGAGGCGGAGGGTGCCGCCGTCCACCGTGGTGGAGCCAGTGTGGTCGAGGACGCCGGTCAGGGTCTGCGTGCCGCCGCCGATCTTGACCAGCGTGATGTTCTTGTTGTTCGCGCCGCCCAGGCCGATCGTGCCGGAGTAGGAGCCCGACGCGCCGCCGGCCCCCACGCGGAGGGTCGCGCCCACGCCGCTGTTCACGGTGAAGACGCGCCCGCCGCCACTGAGCCCGGCGATGGTCTCCGTGCGGCCGTTGCCCTCGAGGCGGAGCTGCCCGCCGCCCGAGAGGCTGGCGGTGTCGGGGATCACCTCGTCGGCATTGAGACGCAGGAAGGCGTTGGGGTTGATGACGACGTCGCCGAGGAAGTCGTTCGCGGGGTTGGCGAGCGCCACGCCGGGGGTGTTGATGCCGCCGACGGTGAAGCCGCCCGCGCCCGTGATCTGGCCGTAGACGACCCTGTAGTTGCCGTTCGCGAAGATCTGGTTCCCCGGCACGCCGTTGAGGGTGATCGTGCCGGAGGTGGCGTTCGCCATGTACAGGGTGCCGCCGTTCAGGGTCACGTCGTTGGCGATGTTGTGGCCTGCGGCGTCGAGGGTGGCGCCGGCGTTGACGGTCACGGCGCCAGGGCCGAAGGCATTGACGTGGCCGGCCCGCAGCGTGCCGTCGGCGACGAGGGTGCCGCCGGTGTAGGCATTGTTGCCTGCGAAGACGAGGGTGCCGTCACCGGCCTTGGTGAACTGGCCTGCGCCGATGATGGGCCCGGCGCCGGCGCCGTCGGTCCAGGTGACGGTCGTGCCGGGGTTGGCGATGTCGATGGTGGCGCCGCCGCCGTTGATGGTGAAGGCGCGGTTAATGCCGCCGACAGTGCCGCCGGTATACTCGAGGGTGCCGCCGTCGAAGATGAACCAGGGGGCGGTGCCATATGTGGCGCCCAGGGCGCACGGATCGTTGCCAGAGTTGAGGCTCGTGACGCTCAGGGTGCCGTCGTTGATGGTCACGCCGCCCGCAAAGGTGTTGCTGTTGTTCGAGAGGATCATCTTGCCCGCGCCGTTCTTGACGAGCATCATCCTGCGCTCGAAGCCGGGGTGATCGTAGATGCGTGCCGACACCACCAAGTCGTCCGCCGCCGCGCCATTGGCCACGTTGAAGACCGTCTGCGGGGCGGCCCCCGTGCCGACAAAGCAGAGCGAGCCGGCGATGGTGGACGAGGTCGCGCTGGCGTGGGTGGTGATCTGGCCGTTCTCCCAGTTGCCCGTGCGCCAGGGATGGGCGCCGCCGCTGGTGGTGATCGCGCCGCCGGTCATCTCGATGTTGCTCAGGTAGCTGTCGCTGTTGAGGAACTCGAGGGTGCCGCCGTTGAGGTTCACCGTGCTGTTGCCCCGCAGCACCCAGTCGCCGTTCGCCCTCAGCGTTGCTCCGCTGTTGACGGTGTAGACGACGTTGTCCTGGTTCGTGAAGTACCCCTGGTTGAAGCCCCGATTGACGGCCAGGCTGAGCGTCCCGCCGTTGACGTGAACGCCGGTCGTCCTGTGGCCAGCGCCGCCAGCCGACAGCGTCAGCGTGCCCGGCCCCGTCTTCACCAGGCCCACCGCGTTCGAGTGCGTGGCGAAGTTCCCCGAGTACGCGCCGGAGCCCACGACGAGCGTCGTGTTGGCGCCGACGGCGAAGATGTCGCCGCCACCCGCGATCTCGCCGATGGTCTCCGTGCGACCGTTGCCCTCGAGCCGAAGAGCGCCGTTCACGGTCACCTTGGCCGTGTCGGGGATCACCTCATCGGCGTTCAGGCGGAGATAGGCGCCGCCGTTGATCGTCACGTCGCCTAGGAAGTCGTTCGCGGGGTTGGCGAGCGCCACGCCGGGGGTGTTGATGCCGCCGACGGTGAAGCCGCCCGCGCCCGTGATCTGGCCGTAGACGACCCTGTAGTTGCCGTTCGCGAAGATCTGGTTCCCCGGCACGCCGTTGAGGGTGATCGTGCCGGAGGTGGCGTTCCTCATGTACAGCGTGCCGCCGTTCAGGGTCACGTCGTTGGCGATGTTGTAGCCTGCGGCGTCGAGGGTGGCGCCGGCGTTCACGGTTGCCGCTCCGGTGCTGAGTGCGTTGGCGTTGCCGACGACGAGCGTGCCATCGTCCACCGTCGTGCCGCCTGTGTAGGTGTTGGTGCCGTTGAGGGTGAGCGAGCCGGGTCCGATCTTGGTCATGCCCTGGCTGCCGCCGAGGACGCCGTTGATCGTCGCCTGGGTCGTGACGTCGATCGTCGGACCGCCGGAGGGAGCCTGAAGGGTGAGTGTCCGGCCGCCGTTGATCTGCGTGGCGTGATAGACGCCGCCGGTGTTGCCATACGTGAGCGACTGGACGGTGTAGTCCTGATCGACGATGTTGGTCACGGTGCCCTGGGTCGGCGCGCCGGCGGTATTGTCGAAGACCACGTGGGTGCCGCTCGGGCTGCCATCGGGGTCCCAGTTGCCGGCGGTGCTCCACAGATCGCCCGACCCGCCGCCGTCCCACTTGGTCAGCGACAGGCTGGCGCCAGGGTTCTGGAACAGGAGGTTCACCTGAGCGTCGCTGAGGGCCATGTCGTAGATCTGCACGTCGTCGATGTAGCCGCCGTTGAGGGGCAGGCCGCCGTCGGCGCGGACGCCGATGCCCATTCGAGGCCCGGTGCCGTGGAGCAGCACGTCGGTGCCGGTGAGCGTGTGGTCGAGGCCGGCGGCCGGCTCGGTCTCGAGGGTGACGTAGAACTTCTTGTTGCCGGCGGCGTCGTGGGAGCCTGCCACATGGTACCACTGGTCTACGCCGCGCACGATCGGCTGCGACTGCGCCTGCCAGCCGCCGGTCGTCCGCCTGAGCCAGAACTCGATGGCGTCGTTGTGCTGATAGACGATGAAGCCGTTCTCGCCGTCGCGGTTGGCGAGGGCCACGTTGTAGTAGCCGCCGCCGCTCTGGAGGGGGTTGAACCAGAAGGAGAACGTGAACTCTCTGAGGTTGAAGGCTGGACTGGCTGCGGCGCGGTAGTAGTTGGCACCCGACGGGAAGCTGCCCGCCGTGCCAGCCTTGCCCGGGATGCCAAGCACCGGCGAGCCGGTCTGCGCCGCGTCATGGCCCGATACGCTGTCCACAATGGGGTTCGTCCCCACGGCGTCGTCGAGCGTCCAGTGGCTCACCAGACCCGCATTGGCCACACCTGCTGCAAGGAGCGCCAGAACCGCAACAAGGCACAGAAAGCGTCGCATCGGTCATCTCCAGTAGCTTCATAGGACCGGCCAGACCCAAGACAATGATCCCTGATGCAAATCCCGTGCCGACCGACGGCGGACTTCAGCCGTTTCAGGAAATCCGCATTAGTCATTGTGGGGGCTGAACTTATGGGCATGCCAGATCCCGCTGCGCCCGGCGCCGGACCCCGCCGCCGGGCAGCCCATGTTGACGGCCGGCAACACGGCAAGGCGGGCCATGGGGCTATCGCGGCCTATCTTCTTAGCTGTCAATGGCTTGTGGAATGTTGATGTTCGGCAACAGGCGCCATCGCCCGGTCAACATTCCTGGAATGGCAGACCGCTCGATCAGACACGAGGCACCACGGCAGGGGGCGCTGACGACGGGATGGGCCGCTGGCGGCTGACGGGCCCCGGCCGCTGCGGTTACGCCTTCCGACACAGGTAGAGCAGGCGGGGGGAGTCCTTGCGCGGGCGGCCGAGACTGTGGCCGTCGAAGGCGGTGAAGCAGAAGCCGACCCGCGCGAGCAGGCCATCGATCTCCTCGGGCTCATAGCCGCGCTCGGCGTGCTCTTCCTCGAAGCGCCGCCAGGCCTTCCCCTGGCGGACGAAGCCGGTGATGCGGCAGAAGCCGAGCTTGCGGCGCTCGTCGAAGGACGTCTCGTTGATGAGCACGCGGTCGGGGTCGCGCAAGATGACGGCGTGGTTCCAGTGGTCGCGGAGGCCGGCCAGGGTGTTCATGTCGAAGGCGAAGAGCCCGCCACGGGCCATGTGGCGGCGGGCGCGGCGGAAGGCCCGCTCGAGGTCGCGCTTGGCCGTCAGGTAGTTGAGGCTGTCGAACAGACAGGTCACGACGTCGAAACGCCGCCCGAGGTCGAAGGTGCGCACGTCGGCACGCACAAGCTCGGCGCCCGGCGCGTTCCGCCGCGCGAAGGCGAGCTGGTGGCGCGAGAGGTCCACCCCCGCGGCCTCGTAGCCCGCCTCACACACCAGCTCCAGCAGCGACCCCGTCCCGCAACAGAGGTCCAGCCACGACCGCGCCTCCGGCACCAGCCGCTCGACCGCGCCCGACAGAAAGGGCCACAGCTTCGGCGCCCAGAAGGCCCACCGCTCGTTATACGCCTGGGCGAAGTCCTTGCCATAGATGGACATAGACACCTCGCGGGGCGTTCCGGCCGAGGAAGACGGGAAGGATGGATGAGTGGATGGGTGGATGGATGGAGGAAGCGGAGGAGACAGGAAGGCGAGGCACGGAAAGAGGGGATCCGGCCCCGGCTCTGTCTCTACTCATCCAGCCATCCACTCCCCCAACGCCTCCGGCCCCTATGCCGGCTGGTATGCCCGCCACAGGGCGCGATAGTACTTCATGAACCGCTCTGGCTCGCAACTCGGCTGGCCGATCTCGGCGAGGGTGAAGCCCTCGTAGCCGTCGGCCGCCAGCAGCGCGAAGAGCCGCCGCCAGGGGTAGCGGTCATCCTCGAGGTTCGTGATGTGGACGAGCCCGATCCGGCCGCGGACCAGCGCATAGTTGGCGTCGATCTCCCCGTTCTCATCGCGGTCCTGGAGATTCGAGTTCCAGCAGGCGTAGACGCTCTCGTGGTCCGCCGCGTCGAGGATGGCCTTGATGTTGGGCAGGAGGCAGGTGTCGCGGCCGTGGACCTCGAGGCGGATCTCGATGCCGTAGTCGGCAGCGAACTGGCCGCATTCCCGGAGGGCCAGGCCGATCTGCTCGAGGGTCTGTTCCTTCGGCACCCCCTCGCCCTCGTGCAGCTTGTTCGGCCGCACCTTCACCCCCGGCGCGCCCACGTCGGCAGCCAGTCGCACGTACTCCTTCGTCCCCTCGACGTTCTCGCGGACCACCGCGGGGTCGATGGCGTCGTACTCGAAGGCGCTGCCCAGGCCGGCCAGCGCGACGCTCGAGTCCTCGAACTGCTTGCGGACCGTCTCGCGCTCGGCCGCCGAGAGGCCGACCTCGACGCCGTGGGCGTGGGTGGTCCGCAGCTCGACGCCCTCGAAGCCCGTCTTCTCGCACATCGCAATGAGGGTCGGCACATCCCAGTCCTTCGCCAGGTTGTAGGTCACCAGCCCCAGCCTCATGCCGTGTCCTCCTTCGCAGTGTCTCGCGCGGCCGGTCCCGGATGGGGCTGCCATCCTAGCGCCGCGCTCCGCCCCTTGCAAGGGCGCGAAGGGTTGGCCTCGCCCCCTGGGTGGCCCTGTCCCAGGCTGACCGGGCATGTTGATTCGGGCCATGGCCATGTTGCCGAGCGGCAACGTGCGGGAGATCGCCGTAACTCGTGAACTGGCAACGACAAATGGAGATGGCCTCCGCGGAGCCCCGTCCGGGATGTTGACGATCGGCAACATGAGGCGTCCGGGCACCCGCCGGGCAGCCCCGGCCCCGCAGATCGGGTGACGACGTAAGCAATGAATATGACGACGCTTACAGCGAAGTGACTTCGGTCGGCGAACCGGCCGAAAGTGGCATGGTATTTGCACCATCCTCTTGCGAGAAGCGGAAAGCCCTTCGCGATTGGTGAAGGGCTGCTTCCCCCGCGATTGGGGAACGCTTTAGCCACGCGTCGGCGCCACCGTCGCTAATGCGCCGGCGTTTCTTCCCAACAGCCGGGGGGGCGGGCACGCGCCAGCCGTCCGCCCCCCCGGTCCCGCCTCCACGACTTCGCTGCCCTGCTTGCTGACGCCGTGGTCGCGCCGCTCCTGCGCGCTCGTGGCCGCGCGCTGCCAGACCCGCAGCTCGCCAGCAGCGTGGAGGAGCTTGAGGCCAGGGTCCGTGACCGTGATGTGGCGCTGGCGGGTGATCAGGATGATGGGGCGGCCCATGTCAGCCGCGATCTCGTCGAGCACCCCCGCCATCTGGCCGGGCCGGTAGAGCCGCCTCATCTGCTCCGTGCGGCGGTCCCACACTGCGCGGTCGTAGCGCCCTGCGCGATGGAAGCCCTCGACCTCGGGCACGTAGAGGTCGCGGCGGGCCAGGATGGGCACCAGCGTCGAGCGCCCCTCACGCCCAGGCGACCAGAAGACCACCACCGTCTCAGGCGGCGTCCGCTCGGCGACCCAGGCGAAGGTCTCCCCCTCGGCCTCCGACAGGTGGATC
>CAZDNN010000318.1:0-7557 GCA_964506385.1 uncultured Planctomycetota bacterium | reverse complement strand
GCCCGAATCCCTCGCACTCGTCTGCGAAGGACTTCTGCCACGGACTGCTAGCGGCCGAGGATCTTCACACCCTTCGTGTTCCTGCGGTTCTTCTTCCCCTTCCTGCCCTTCTTCTTGCCGCTGTTCTTCTTTCTGTTGCTCTTGTTCTTGTTGTCGTTCCTCGAGTCCTCCCCTGGCTTTACCTCCTTGGGCCAGGGGAAGCCGGCCTTGAAGTGGCGCATGGGGGCCTGCGGCACCGAGGGCGGCCGCCACTCAGGGAGGGTCTCGATGTCGAGCGGGATAGGCGGAGGAGCCGTGCTCTTGGGCCGGGGCTGCTTGACAAGGAAGGCAAGGGACAGGTGGGTCGCACTCCCCGCCTCGACCCTGATGCCCGGGAGGATCAGCATCGGCCAGCCGTCGGCGGAGACCCGCAGCGTGTAGTCGCCGGGCTCCAGCCACGCGCTCGCATAGGTGTTCTCCGCGCTCGCCAGCTCCATCGTCTGGACGACGCCTTGGGGCGGTACCAGCACCTCGATCTCGCAACCCGGGCAGCGCACGACACTGCCGCCGATGAAGCCCTGCTTCGCGTGCTCAGAATCCCCGTGCGCCGCCCACCTGGTGTGACCCCATAGGATCTTGTGCTCGGCGTCGCCGCCGTGGGCGGCCCGCGTGCCCGACGCGGTCAGCGCGATCGCGATCGCCATCGTCAGATAACCTGCGCAGGTCATGGCGGCCCTCCGTGCTGACCTCGCGATTTCCGAGTGTACAGCATTATCCGCTGTCGCAGACGAGTTGTCAAGGTAATGGCCGGCCCCGCCGCGCGTCGTCAATCGAACCTGCCGCGCGCGGCGATGGGCCAGGTCTCGACGAGGCGGCCGTCGCGCACGACCCAGTAGCGGCCGTGGAGGTTGACGGTGGTGCAGCAGTGGGTGGGCAGGAGCCGGACCTGGTCGCCGGGGCGCAGGGCGCACGTGGGCTGAGCGACGCGGCAGGCGCCGTGCTCCTCGGACAGGTGGACCAGCTCGAGGCCGGGCGGGTCGAGGACGATGGGCAGGCCGAACTCGCGGGTGATCGCCTTCATCCCGCAGTCGAGGACGACTCGCTCCGCCGTCGGACGGCTGACGACGGTCGCGATGAGGAAGAGGGCATTGTCGAACTCGGGGCGGACCCGGCGGTAGCGGGCGTCCATCAGGCAGTAGGAGCCGGCCTGGATCTCAGTGATGCCGTCGAGGCGGCCGGTGGTGTCGTACGTGCCCGTGCCGCCGGCTGAGACGACGGTGACCTGGAGGCCCGCGTCACGCACGGCGCCCGCGCACTCGAGGAGGAGGCGTGCCGCCTTCTCGGCCTTCGCCCTCCGCTCGTCGGGGTCCTCGACGAGAACGGCGTGGCCCTCGTAGCCCATGAGGCCCCGGAAACTGAGGCCGTTGAGGTCGGCAACCCTTCGGCAGAACCGCGCGACGGCCCCCGGCTCGGGCGCGAGACCGCAGCGGCCCATCCCCGTGTCCACCTCGATCAGGACGCCGGCCCTCGTGCCTGCCTCTCGCGCGGCCGCGGCGATGGCATTGGCGTTCTCGAGGTCGTCGATGGCGACGGTCAGGGTGCAGCGGCCCGCGAGCCGGGCGAGGCGCGCGAGCTTGCCGGGCGCGGTGACCTGGTTTGCGATGAGGATGTCGGAGATGCCGCCGTCGGCCATCGTCTCGGCCTCGCCGAGCTTCGCGCACGTGATGCCCACGGCGCCCAGCTCGATCTGGCGGCGGGCGATCTCCACGCACTTGTGTGTCTTCGCGTGCGGCCGGAGCGCGCAGGGGAGGGGAGCGAAGAAGTCGGCCATGCGCCGCAGATTCCGCTCCAGCGCATCGAGGTCGATGGCGAGGGCGGGGGTGTCCAGGCCTGGTTCGCCACGGGGCGGCATCGGTGATCTCCAGTCAGCGTGTGCCTGTGGGTGGGCGTTACGGACCTTCGAAGGTCCGTAACGCCCGCCGGCGCGCTGCGTCACGCCTGGCGGCCTGCCGAGCGCGCCGTACTCGTGTGCGGCGCAGAGGCTGCCACGCCCAGCCTCGTTGCTGGCGCCATGCGCGCGGCGGTATACTATAGCGATATGGGCACGCAGCGAAAGGGCGGATGATGAGCGATGGACACCGCCTGGTACTCCTGGGCGGCGACGCAATCGACGGGACCGGGGCGCCACGCCGCCGGGCCGACGTGGCCGTCGTCGGCGACCGCATCGTCGAGGTCGGGCTCGTCGAGCCGACGGAGGCGGACGAGGTGCTCGACGTCGCGGGCCTCGCCGTCGCGCCGGGCTTCCACGATGTGCATACCCACTACGACCTCGTGCTGCTCGACCGCCCAGGACATCTCGACGGCCTGCGCCAGGGGATCACCACCTACCACATCGGCCAGTGCGGCCTGGGGTTCGCCCCGGCGTCGCCGGAGACGCAGGCGGTGTTCCGCGAGTACGTGGCAGCCATCGCCACGGACCCCACGCTGCCATCGTGGCGGTCGGTGGCCGACTACCTCGACCTGTTCGACCGCTCGGCGGCGGTGAACTGCGTGTACCTGCTGCCGCATGGGCTGCTCCGCGTCGAAGTCGCTGGGATGACGGGCGAGCCGCTTACCGCGAGGCAGCGCGACCGGCTTCGCGGCCTGGTGGCCGAGGGGATGGAGCAGGGCGCGCGGGGCCTCTCGACGGGGCTCGGCTACTTTCCCGGCTCGGAGTGCGCGACGGGCGAGATCGTCGAGGCGGCCCGCGTCGTGGCCGAGCACGGCGGCATCTACGTGAGCCACATCCGCAGCTACATGGACGGGCTGCTCGACGCCATCGACGAGGCGGCCGCGATCGGCCGCGGCGCGGACATCGGCGTCCACATCTCCCACCTGCGGCCCTCCGGCCCCTACCGCGGCCACGCCGACGCCGTCCTCGCCCACATCGAGGGCGGACGCGACGAGCTCGGGGTGGACATCACCTTCGACAGCTACACCTACCTCAAGGGCTGCACGATCATGGCCGCCATCGTCCTCCCGCCGGGCGTCTATGCCGGCGGGCTCGAGGCCGCCATCGAGCATGTCCGCGATCCGGTCGAGCGCCGCACCCTCGCCGAGGCCATGCCCCAGGCCGACTGGAGCGAGGTGCACATCTCCTTCGTCGGCAGCCAGGCGAACAGGCGCTTTGAGGGCATGCGGCTGCCCGACTTCGCCGAGGCGGTTGGCAAGCCCGTCTTCGACGCTTGCTGCGATCTGCTGGTCGAGGAGCGGTTCCGCGTGGGCGTCGTCGGCTGGCCGATCCTCGAGAGCGACCTCCAGCAGGTGCTGCGCCATCCGCTCTGCCTCATCGGCAGCGACGGCATCGCCGCCGGGAGTGCGAGGCACCCCCGCGCCTGCGGCAGCCACGCCCGCTACCTCGGCCACTACGTCCGCGACCTCGGCCTGCTGCCCCTCGAGGAGGCCGTTCGCCGGATCACCTCGGCTGCCGCGGGGCGCTTCGGCCTCACTGACCGCGGCATCCTCGCCGAGGGCATGGCTGCTGACATCACCGTCTTCGACCCTGACACGATCATCGACAAGGCCACCTACGAGCAGCCGCTCGCCCTCGCCGAGGGTGTGCACCACGTCCTCGTCAACGGCCAGCTCGTCCTCCGCAACGGCGCACTGACCGATGCGCGGCCCGGCCGCGCACTGCGGTAGCGCGTCGCAGGTCACATGGAGCGATGGTGGCTGGCCCGCTTACTGGGGAAGATGCGTCTTCCGCCCCTGCGGAGCTGGCCCAGAGCGCCGGTTGGAGTGGCGCAGGGACCCTGGCGCCTCCCCCTTCCGCCCAGGACAGCTCAGGGTTTCAGCCAGGGGTCATTCGTCTTCTTGAGCCACGGCACGAGCTCGGTGTCGGTGAGGCGCTTGACGAGGGCGGGGTGGTCGGCGGCGATGTTCTTGAGCTGGTAGGGGTCGGCGATGTTGTCGTGGAGGACGGTGGTGATGGGCTTGCCAGGCATCCTGGTGATGACGAGGGTGTGGCGGCGGGTGCGGACGCCCCGGCGGCCCCAGGCGGGCTTGCCCGGTGGCACCCAGAGGTAGGGCTGTGAGGTAGGCCGCGGCCCTTCGCCGGTGAGGAAGAGGCGGGCGTGGCTGACACCCTGCACGGCGTCGGGGATGTCGGCGCGGAAGCCCATCAGGTCGAGCAAGGTTGGATAGAGGTCGGGCACGGAGAGCAGGAGGTCGTCGCGTCGCGGCTTGATGCGTCCCGTCCAGCGAATGAGGAAGGGGATGCGCATCGATTCCTCGTAGTGGACGTTCTTGGTGGGGACGTTGTGGCTGCCGATGCAGTTGCCGTGGTCGGAGGTGAAAACGACGATGGTGTCCCCTGCGAGGCCCGCCTCGTCGATGGCGCAGACGATGCGGCCGAACTGATCGTCCACGCCGGTGACCATGGCGAAGTAGTTCCTGATCTGAACGCGGGCGCCCTTCGCCGCCTTCGTCTTGCCGTCGGCGTCCACGTTCGGGCGGTTGATCAGGTCTCGCCAGGTCTTGTCGCCGTAGCGCTCGACGTACCGCTTGGGCACCTGGCCGTAGGGGGTATGGGGCGGGTTCATGGAGACGACGAGTGCGAAGGGCTTTCCCTGCTTGCGATACGTGCCGCCCTCGTTGCGGATGTAGCGGATGGCGAGGTCGGCCTCGTGCTCTGGCCCCCACTGGCTGACCTTGACGCGCTGGTCGCGGGTCATGTCGGTGGACCAGTATTCGGGGGTCATGTGGCGGTCGAAGGTGCCGTAGGCGTACCAGAGGCCGAAGCCGTGGCGGCGGCGGGGCGGGCACCACTCGTTCCAGGCGAAGTCGGGGCGGTTGTTGTAGCTCTTGACGAAGGGCTCGTGGGGCGCGTCGAGATGCCACTTGCCGATGTAGCCGAGGCTGTAGCCGCGGTCGTGGAGGACGTCGGACCAGCAGCGGTCGCTCTCCTGGAGCTCGCAGTCGAAGGGCGCGGTGGCGGAGGTGCAGTTGCTGAGCACCTTGTTGGCGTGGGGCCACTTGCCGGTCATCCACATGGCGCGGTAGGGGCTGCACACGGGGTAGTTGCTGGCGGCTTGTGTGAGGATGAGGCTCTGGTTGGCGAAGCGGTCGAGGTTGGGGGTGATGACGGGGTCCTCGCCGAGGAACCCGAGGGCCTGTCCGCGCATCTGGTCGCAGAGGACGAACACGAGGTTGGGGCTCTTGCCATTGTCCTGCGCTTCCGCCCGTTGGGTGGCGGCGAGCGCGGCGGTCGAGCCCGCAGCGACGGTGGAGCGGATGAACTGGCGCCGGGTCGCATCGGGCATGTCGAGAGTCACCTCATGGGGTCTGGCCGCCGGGTTCATCCTCACGCTTGCGGCGCGCTGCGGCCCTGTTTCTTGTACTTGTCGAGCAAGGCGGCGAGCTGGCGGACGACGTCGGCGCGCTCGAGCCACAGGTTGTGCTGTTCCTTGGGGTCGGCGGCCATGTCGTAGAGTTGGCCTTTGGGGCCGCCGGGCTTGGGCTTCCTGGCGCCGCCGCTGAACCCGGCGGGGCCGAGGCCGAAGATGCACTTCCAGCGTCCCTGGCGGATGGCGAACATCCCGCCGCCGGAGTGGTGGACCGTGGCCTCGCGGATGGGCCCCTCGAGCTTCTTGCCGAGCAGGGCAGGGAGGATGTTGTAGGAGTCCTCCCCTGCGTGCTCGGGCAACTGGTCGCCGAGGATGGCAGCGACGGTGGCGATGAGATCGACGTGACAGATGGTCTCGTCGCTCGTCGTGCCCGCCTTGATGCGGCGCGGCCATCGGGCGACGAAGGGCACGCGGTGGCCGCCGTCCCACACGTCGGCCTTGATGCCTCGCCAGGGGCGGCTGGGGTCGTGGCCGAGCTTGAGGACAGAGCGGACGGCGCCGTTCATGTTCGTCCCGTCCCGGCAGGGCGAGCCGTTGTCGCTGGTGAAGATGACGAGGGTGTCGTCGGCGAAGCCGTTGCGCTCGAGGGCCGCCATCACCTGGCCGACGAGGTGGTCGATCTGGTGCACGAAGTCGCCGTAGGCGCCTGCCTGGGTCTTGCCTTTGAACTCAGCGGCCGGCGCGATCGGGGTGTGGGGGCCGGTGAGGGGGACGTAAAGGAAGAACGGCGCGCCCTTGGTCTGGCCGAAGGCAGGGTTGTGGGCCTTGCCGCCCTTGGCGTCGATGTACTCGACGGCCTTGCGCATCAGGCCAGGGAGGATGCCCTCGAGCTTCCACCCTTCGAGCATAGGGCCGGGGCAGCCGAACATCGTCTTGGGCTTCGGCACGCTCGGGATGCCGACCGTGCGGTCGTTCTCGATGAAGCAGTAGGGCGGGAAGTTGGGCACCGCGGTCCCAAAGTAGTAGTCGAAGCCTCGGGTGAGGGGCCCGTTGGCGATGGGCCTCGTGAAGTCCACGTTCGAGCCGCTGCCCTGGACGCGGGTCTTGCCCATGCCTACGGGCGGCTTGCCGTCGGTGGTCGGCCAGTCCATCCCCAGGTGCCACTTGCCGATGCAGGCGGTGTCGTAGCCGTGCCTCTTGAGGAGCTTGCCGACGGTGAGGCGCTCGGCCCCGATCAGCGGCTTGTCCCAGCACCACAGGACGCCGCGCTTGAGGCGGGTGCGCCAGGCGTAGCGGCCGGTGAGGAGGCCGTAGCGGGTGGGCGTGCAGACGGCGGAGGGGGAATGGGCGTCGGTGAAGCGGATGCCCTGGCTGGCCAGGCGGTCGAGGTTGGGCGTCGGGATCTTCGACTCGGGATTCTGGCACCCCATGTCGCCGTAGCCCATGTCGTCGGCGAGGATGTAGACGATGTTTGGTCGCATGGGCGGCTCCTTCGGCTCTGCGGCGAGGAGCGGGCCTCGGCGCAATGCGACTGCGGCGGTGCCCAGGCCGAGGGCGGTCAGGAAGTCGCGGCGGGTTCCAGCGGTTCTCATGCCGTTTCCCTATGCAAATCAGCAGCGGGGCGGGAACAGTCGAGGTCAGCCATCAGCGGCGCCTGGCGGACGGGTGCGCAGGCGCCCCGGCTCTGCGGTGACGATGGCGCCACGTCGAAGCTCCTCGCCCCGCAACTCGAGCACGCGGAGGCAGACGACAGCCTGTTGCCGGGCGCGGAAGCCGACGAGGCGGACGATGCCGCAATGGGGCTGACCCCGCAGAATCGCCAGTTCGCCAAAGCCCTTGTCCAGTGTGACGAGGACGCGCTGCTCGCGGTATGCGCGAGCCAGGATCTCTTCGTCGCCAGGATCTTCCGGCCAGTCGCCTGACCAGACGACATCGTGGCCAGCGCCGGTCAGTGGCCCGACCGCACCACCCCATACGCAGGTGTCGAGGAGCACCTTCACGAACCGCTCTCCGTGAGGAGCGGCTCGACGCGCTCGTGGCCGACGATGCGGCGCGCGTAGGCGAGGCACGCGAGGATGTCCTCACGCTCCAGCCACGGGTAGCCTTCGAGGAGGGTCTCGATGGTGTCGCCCGCGGCGAGCATGCCGAGGACATGCTCGACGGCGAGGCGCCGGCCGCGGATGATCGGCTTGCCGCCGAAGATGCTCGGGTTCACCGTGATCCGTTCCAGCAGCTTGTTCTCGTCCACCAGGGG
>CAZDNN010000317.1:0-7605 GCA_964506385.1 uncultured Planctomycetota bacterium | reverse complement strand
GCCCAGCCACGGGCGCGCTCTCGTCGCTTGGGCGCAGGGTGGCTGGGACGTAGCACGAAGGTGACTCTGCCAGAATGTCGTCACGCGGCTGACAACGGAACCGCCTGCGGCGAGCTGTGTGGCGCTTGACACATAGGGCGTGGGGGACTAGAGTGTTCCGCCTTGAGCCCTGTGTGCCGGGCCGATGGAGCCGGGCCGGTTCCGTTCCATGAGTCGTTGGAGACGCACGATGGCGAAGAAGGTGAGAGTGGGCTTCGTGGGGGCAGGAGGCATCGCGGGGACGCATATCCGCTGGCTCCAGCCCATCGAGGGCGTCGAGGTGGTTGCCCTGGCGGATCCCGCGGCCGGGGCGTGCGACCGCCACATCAAGCAGTACGGCCTCGACGGAGCCAAGGCGTTCAGCGACTACAAGGACATGCTCAAGATGAAGGACATCGACGCGGTGAGCGTGTGCACGCCGAACTGGCTGCACTATAAGCCCACCATCGATGCCCTGAGGGCGGGGAAGCACGTCCTGGTCGAGAAGCCCATGTCGATGACGGCGCGCGAGGCGGCGAAGATGTGCGAGGCGGCCAAGAAGGCCGGCCGGACCCTCACCATCGGCTTCCAGCAACGGTTCACCCCGCAGGCGCAGTTCATCCGCCGTGCCGTCGAGGAGGGCGAGTTGGGCGACGTTCTCTATGTCCGCGCGCAGGCGCTGCGGCGCCGCGGCATCCCGTCGTGGGGGGTGTTTGGCCGCAAGGACCTTCAGGGCGGCGGCCCGCTCATCGACATCGGCGTCCACATCCTCGAGGTCAGCCACTATCTGATCGGCAAGCCGCAGCCGGTAGCCGCCTCGTCCGCCTGCTACACGTACCTGGGGAACCGCAAGCCGCAGGCGACGGCGCCGTGGGGCGACTGGGACTACAAGACTTACACGGTCGAGGACCTGGCCTGCGGGTTCGTCCGGTTCGACAACGGCACGACGCTGTGCATCGAGAGCAGCTTCGCCGCGCACATCGAGGAGGACATCTTCTCGACCACGCTGCTGGGCACGAAGGCCGGCGCGCGGTGGGGTGGGGGCGTGACCCGCGTGTTCACCGACTACGTGGGGAAGATGGTGAACATCGAGCCGAAGGTGTTCGAGAAGGACGAGGGCTTCGCCCGCAAGATGCGCAACTGGATCGACACGGTCCGGGGCGGGCCGAACGACGCGCCCGGTGAGGACGGCCTGATGGTTCAGAAGATTCTCGATGGCCTCTACCGCAGCGCCGAGCGGGGCAGGGAGGTGGCGATCAAGTAGCCTCTCCTCCAATGTCCAGCAAGGACACGATGGCGGCGTGCCGGTGTCGTTTTGCCGACCAGTGCGACCATTTGGTCGCATCGGTCAAGCATGTCGCTTTCTGCCAAGTACTGCCGCTGTCGCGGCACGAAGCCTGTGTCAGACGACTTGCGATTAGTGTCCACCGGAATCCACCGCGGCGGGCTTCGCCCGAAGCCGCTTCATCGCCTGGCGCGCGAGAGTCTCGTTGCTTTTGACGGGGGGCGCCTGCCGTGGCGAGCGCCGCGCTTGCCCGGCCGCCGCTGTGGCCTGCGGCCAGCGTTCTGCGAAGGTAATCTGATCGTCGGACGGTTCCGCGTGCGGCTGGCGAAACCCCTCGCCTTCGCTGTGCTGCGGCTCGGTCGGAGAGTTGAGGACGCGAGGCGCCGGGCCTTGCTCCTGCCGTGCGCCCTGGGGGCCGCGTCGGGGAGTCTCCCAGTCGGCGGAAGGCACGT
Source organism: uncultured Planctomycetota bacterium (assembly GCA_964506385.1). GTDB lineage: Bacteria > Planctomycetota > PUPC01 > DSUN01 > DSUN01 > CAZDNN01. The sequence continues at coordinate 5,850 of CAZDNN010000317.1, read as the reverse complement.
GGTGGGCAGCCCTCCGCCGCTTCGGCGGGGGAAGGGAGGGGGGCTGCGGGGCCCCCCGCGTGACGACGCCGACGGTCCCTGCTTGCTGAGCGTGAGGCCGCCGCAGGCTGTCGCTCTAGACCCAGAGGATGAGGCCGGTGTCGTGGGGGCTCGTGAGGTCCTCGTGGCGGGGGAGGATGCGCAGGACGCAGCCGTGGAGGCCGGCGTCGCGACAGGGGATCGAGCCAGTGTAGTGGTGGACACCGTCGTCGTCGCTGCTCTGGCATGTCATTTCGATGACGGTCGGCTCCTGGATCTGGCGTCGGGTGTCGAGCTTGCCTTCGTAGATTTGGATGGAGACGTCTTCGGGCGTGATGTTGCCGAGCTTGACGGCGGCGCGGACGGGCAGCTCGGCGCCGACGGCGTACTCGTGCTGCCCGTCCACCTCGACGGAGACGACCTGGATGGCGCCCCACGCCTTGCGGAGACGGTCGCGCCACGCTGCGAGCGCGCGGGCACCGGCGAGCCCGTCGGCCAGGAGCTTCCGGCCCCGCGCGATGCCGGGGACGTAGAAGCGGTCGGTGTACTCCTGGACCATGCGGTGTGCGTTGAAGACGGGGCAGACGCTGCGCATGGAGGCCTTCATCCTCTGTGTCCACTTGCGCGGCAGCCCGTCCGCGCCGCGGTCGTAGAACGTCGGAACGACCTCCTTCTCGAGGATGTCGTAGAGCGCCTGGCTCTCGACGACGTCCTGGGTTTCCTCGTCGTCGTACTCCTCGCCTCGTCCGATGGCCCACCCGTTCTGCGGTGTGTAAGCCTCGCACCACCAGCCGTCGAGGACGCTGATGTTCAACCCGCCGTTGACGGCGATCTTCATGCCGCTCGTGCCGCTGGCCTCCAGGGGCCGCCGCGGGGTGTTCAGCCACACATCCACTCCCGACGCGAGGTAGTGGGCGAGGGAGAGATCGAAGTCTTCGAGGAAGACGATTCTATGGCGGAAGCCCTCCTCCCGGCTGACCTGGAGGATGCGGCGGATCATCTCTTTTCCCTGGTTGTCGCGGGGATGGGCCTTGCCAGCAAAGAGGATCTGGACGGGGCGCTGGGGGTCGTTGAGGAGCCATCCGAGGCGCTGCATGTCGCGAAAGAGGAGGGTCGCGCGCTTGTAGGCGGCGAAGCGGCGGGCGAAGCCGATCGTCAGGGCCTCTGGGTCGAGAACCTCGTCGGCCACGGCCAGCTCGCGCGAGCTGGTGCCGCGCTGCTCGAGCTGGCGGCGCAGCCGACGCCGCGCGACGGTGACCAGCCGCTCGCGGCGCCGCTCGTGGGTCCGCCACAACTCGGCATCGGGGATCCGCTCGATGCCCTCCCACACCGACATGTCCACGGCCCGCTGCGCCCAGTCCGGCCCGATGTAGCGGTCGAAGAGCTGCGCCATGTCGTACGACAGCCAGCTCTGGGTATGCACGCCGTTCGTGATCGCCAAGATGGGCACCTCGTCCTGCGGCGCCTGCGGCCACATGCGGTGCCACATCGCCCGCGAGACCCGGCCGTGGAGCTTGCTCACGCCGTTGCGCGACGCCGCCAGCCGCAGTGCCAGACAGGTCATGCAGAAGGCCTCGCCTTTGTCCATGGGATTCGTCCGTCCGAGGCCCATGAACTCGTCCCACGTCAGGCCCAGCCCGTGGCTCAGGGGATGGAAGTACTTGGCCATGAGGGGCTCGCCGAACACGTCGTTGCCGGCGGGCACCGGGGTGTGGGTGGTGAAGACGTTTGTGGCTGCGACGGCCTCGGCGGCCTCGCGGAACGTGGCGCCGTGCTCGGCCATGAGCTGGCGCGTGCGCTCGATGGCGAGGAAGGCCGAGTGCCCCTCGTTCATGTGATAGATCTCGGGCACGATGCCGAGGGCCTTCAGGGCACGCACCCCGCCGATGCCGAGCAGGATCTCCTGGCAGACCCGCATGTCCAGGTCCCCGCCATAGAGCTGCGCGGTGATCTCGCGATCGTCCGGGCGGTTCTCCTCCAGGTTCGCGTCCAGCAGGAACAGCGGGATGCGGCCCACGTGGATCTGCCAGATCTGCGCCTTGACCTGTCTCCCGGGATACTCGACCTCGATCGTCACGGGCTGGCCGTCACGCCGCTCGAGCACGATCGGCAGGTTGTAGAAGTCGAGGTCGGGGTAGAACTCCTGTTGCCAGCCGTCGGCGCTCAGGTATTGGCGGAAGTAGCCCTCGCGGTAGAGCAGGCCGACGCCGACGAGCGGGAGGCCAACGTCGCTCGCCGACTTCAGGTGGTCGCCGGACAGCACGCCGAGGCCGCCGGAGTATAGGGGGAGGCACTCGGTGAGGCCGAACTCCGCTGCGAAGTACGCGATCCGGGCCTGCGCGAGCTCAGCGTGGGTCTCGCCGAACCAGGTTCCGGCTTGCATGTACTCGTGGAACTTCTGCTGCACCCGCTGGACCGCGGCCACGAAGCCGTCGTCGCGCGCGGCCTCGTTGATCCGCTCTTGGTCCGTCTCGGCCAGCAGGCGGACCGGGTTGTGCTGCACCCGCCGCCACACGTCGGGGTCCAGGCGGCGGAACAGCTCGAAGGCATCGGCGTTCCACGACCACCACAAGTTATAGGCCAGCTCGCGAAGGCCCTGAAGCCTGTCGGGGACCGCCGGTACCACGGAAAACGTGCGCAATGCCCCTGTCGTCTTCACCATCTCTATCTCTCTCCGCGTCGGATGACCAACGGATGTCGGTCCATGTCGTGCCACCATCTTACAAAAGCCGCCGTCGCTCCGCCAGTCGAAAAGCGTCGGCGGCAGACGGAGCTGGCCGTCGCCATGCTTGCTTTTCTCGCCTCTGCCGCTATCATGACGATGTGGCACCACACGTCGGGCCGGGCGGAGGATAGGCCGCAAATGGACCGGATGCTCTGGCACGGCGTCGCGCTCGTGTGCCTGACGGCCATGGCCGTGGCCGCTGAGCCCTTCAAGCTCGTCCGCTATAGCCAGGACCACGGGACGCTGCGCCTGGACCGCAGCTTCATCAACGCCCCGCTCCAGATCGGCTCGCGGCGCTACGCCCACGGACTGGGCACCCACGCCAACAGCCGGATCGAGATCGGCCTCACCGCCGCCTGCCGGGCCTTCCGCGCCGAGGTGGGCGTTGACCTCAACGACCCCACCCGCAAGGCCGGCGGCTCGGCCGTCTTCGTCGTCAAGGTAGACGGGAAGCAACGCTTCCGCTCGAAGGTCCTCCAGCCTGGGATGGAGCCCGTCGCGGTCGCGGCGGATCTGGCGGGGGCGAAGAAGCTCGAGCTGATCGCCGAGACGTCCATAAACGGCTTCACAGGCGACCATGCCGACTGGGCCGACGCCCGCATCGTCCTTGCCGACGGCAAGGAGGCCCTCCTCTCGCAGATCCTCCGCAAGCAGGGACTCCCCGCCAACCTGCGGACGCCCGGGCACGCAGCAGGCGCGGAGCCCGAGACCCGCAGCCTCTCTCCCGACGAGGCGCGGCGGGTCCTCGAGGACGACTGGCTCTTCCAGGCCGGCCGCGCTCCCACCCTCTCGCGCATCCAGCAGGAGATCGAGTGGACCCGCGAGATGGCCGCCCGCATCGCCAGCCGCCCCGATGCGCCCGACCTCGCCGCCGACCTCGCCGAGCTGGCCAGACTCCAGAAGCGGGCGACGGGACGGCCCGCAACGGCCGCATCACCTGCCCTGCCCGGAGGGCTCGTGGCACGGTGGAGCTTCGACGAGCCCGTGGACGCCGTGGTCGAGGAGCGGCACGGCTGGAGGGGCACGCTCGCCGGCCGCGGCGAGCAGGGGAGGGGAGTCTTCGGCCGCAGCCTGGCGCTGAGCGGCGGCGTCGTGACGGCCAGCCCGAAGCTCTCGGCCATTGCCAAGGGCAGCTACACAGCCTGCGCGTGGGTGAAGACCACGGCGTCTGTCATGGACGTGCTCGGCAACGGCGTCGAGAGCGGCTGCTTCCTGATCGTGATCAACGAGGGCCCCGCCCGCGCCCACCAGTGGACACGGTCCGGCGGCACGATCTTCGACGGCAAGGCGGCCGTCAACGATGGCCGATGGCACCACATCGCCCAGGTCGTGGACGGATCGAGCCTTGCTCTCTATATTGACGGCAAGCTGGACGCGAAGCAGGAGCTTCGGGGGCCGAAGGCCGCTGCGGCGAGCCCAGTCTGCCTGGGCTCGCGCTCGCCAGAGGAGGCGCGCTACCGCTTCCGCGGCGCCCTCGACGAAGTCTGTCTCTTTGGCCGCGCGTTGACCGCCGACGAGCTCAAGGCGATCCACGAGCAAGGCCGGCGTATCCTCGGCGACGTCGAGAAGCCCGACCCCGAGCTCTACCTCGCCGTCCGCCGTCTCAAGCGCCGCATCATGCTCGCCGACCCCCTCATCGACTTCTCGCAGGTCCTGTTCGTGGATGTCTTCAACTGGTACCCCCACGAGTCGATGCACCGCGTCTTCCCCAATGCACAGGAGAACACTGGTCGCCTGCTCCTCCTCGACGGCCTGCACCCCGGCGGCACCCTGCGCAAGCTCGCCGGCCCCGAGCCAGGGATGTTCTGGCGGCCCGACCTGTCATTCGATGGCAAGCGGGTGCTCTTCTGCTATCGCCCGCAGAGGGACAGGACCTTCCACGTCTACGAGATCGGCACCGACGGCACGGGCCTCCGCCAGGTCACCCACGGCTCCTACGACGACCTCGACCCCATTTACATGCCGGATGGCCACATCATCTTCCTGACCAACCGCGGCAATAGCTACGCCCGCTGCGCCGTCGGCCACCCCAGCTACGTCCTCGCCCGCTGCAACGCCAGGGGGAGGGACCTCTACATCCTCAGTGCCAGCAACGAGCCCGAGTACACCCCCGCGCTCCTCCACAACGGCCGCGTGCTCTACACCCGCTGGGAGTACACCGACAAGGAGCTCATGCGCATCCAGAGCCTCTGGACCGTCAACCCCGACGGCACCGGCGTCAGCGCCTTCTGGGGCAACCAGAGCTACTGGCCCGACATGCAGCTCGAGGCCCGCCCCATCCCCGGCAGCCGCCGCGTCATGTTCGCGGGGCACGGCCACCACCAGGTGTTCCTCGGCTGCATCGGCATCATTGACCCGAAGCTCGGCTTCAACTACCCCGACGGCCTCACCAAGGTCACCGCCGATGTGCCCTGGCCCGAGGTCGGCGACGGCCCCGCCGAGAAGATCGAGAACCCACGCTACCACGCCTCAGGCCGCTTCATCGGCTACAAGAGCCCCTATCCGCTCAGCGAGGACCTCTTCCTCGTCTCCGCCAGGCCCCACGGCGGCAACCACAGGCTCTACCTGATGGACTCCCTGGGCAACCGCGAGCTGATCTACGCCGGCACCTTCCACGTCCTCTATGCCCAGCCCGTCCGCCCGCGGCCCAAGCCGCCTGTCATCCCAGACACGGTCGCCTGGCCCGGGAGCGAGAAGGACGGCGGCAAGGTCGAGCCAGGGGTGGTCTACAGCCCGAACGTCTTCGAGGGCGTGCCCGACGCGCTGAGGGAGAAGGCGAAGTACGTCCGCGTCATCAACCTCGACTACACCACCTACACCTACGGCCTCAAGACACAGGGCTACAGCCACTGGCGCGGCGCGCCCCACATGCACGCCGGGCCGCCCGTCTCCATCACCTGCAACGACGGCATCAAGCGCATCCTCGGCACCGTGCCCATCGAGGCCGATGGCTCCGTGTCCTTCGAGGTCCCTCCCGCGAAGCAGCTCCACTTCCAGCTCCTCGACGAGCACTACCGCGCGCTCCAGACCATGCGGAGCTTCGCCAACGTCATGCCCGGCGAGCGCCGCGGCTGCCTCGGCTGTCACGAGCTGCACAGCGTCACGCC
>CAZDNN010000316.1:0-7611 GCA_964506385.1 uncultured Planctomycetota bacterium | reverse complement strand
AGCGGGTGCGCTTCCATCGCGGCTTCGAGCTGTCGTGGCACGACGCCGTCAGGCTCGAAGACCAGCTCCTGGCGTTCCTGCTCTCGCAGGATCTGCCAGTGGCGCGCCGCCTGCTGGCCTGCCGCCGGCTCGTGCATCGGTTCCTGAAGGAGGCGTCGGGTTCCGCTGACGGCGAGCGGGTGGGGGTGGAGCCCGATGAGATCCTGGCGGAGGCGGCCGCTGCACAGCCCGAGGGAAACGGCCTGTCTCGCATCGAGGGGGCGCTCCTGCGCCTGCTGACCGCGGCGTTCGTGGGTGTCGCGCCGCCATCATTCCGCGAGCTGTCCATGGGAGGGCGCCTGCGGGTGCGGCTGGGGAACGTAGGGCGGCGGCTGCGCATGGCCCTCGGCCGCGGGCGGGTCGTGCTGCCCGAACTGCCTGAGGCGGTGCCGGTGGCAGACGCAACGGCGGCGGACAGAGGCGAGCTGGACGTGCCGACGGAGGCGATGCTCGAGCGGTACTACGTGGCCAAGGTCGCGAGCCAGGGCTTCTTTGGTCAGAGCTTTTTCGGGCGGAGTTTTCTCGAAGGGATCGACTTCCTGGCGTCGAGCTACGGCGCCATCCTGTGGCTCGCCCGCGCCCACGCCGTGGCTGCCGGGCGCCGGCGGGTGGCCGCGGACGATGTGGCGTACGCCATCCGGCAGGTGGACCACGGCTTAGGCTACTCCCCGGCCTTCGCCGGCGGCCTCGACCGCGCGCGGGCGTTCTTCTTCAGAGCTTGGGCGACGCAAGACAGGATACTGATGCGCAATGCGTGATCCGTGATGCGTGATGCGTGACCAGAGGAACCAAGACAGGCCGGGCGAGCGCACGGAACGGGAGCAGGGGCTGGCCGCTCGGCGATGGGAGCATGGCGCACGCGAAGAGGACAGCGCGCCCGGGGGTGTCGCCAGCCACACCGGCCAGCCGAGAGGGGAGGTCACCGGCAGGCTCAGGGTGCGATGCCGTGTGGGGGCTTTCCTGCCCGATCACGCATCACGCATCACGTATCACCCATCCATCTCGCGGGCCTCGGCGGCGAGGCGGCGGAGGGTGTCGCGGAGGTCGGCCTCGCGCAGGATGGCGCGAATCTCGGAGTCCTCGAGGGCGTCGCGGACCCGCCTGTCGGAGAAGAAGCGGCGAAGCTTGCCCGCGCGGAACTCCTCGAGCAGCTTCCGGTCCGCCAGGATCTCCTCGATCTTCGGGTGCCGCGACAGCTTCCTGACGATCTCCTCGTCCTGAAGGCTCTTGAGCGCGGCGGGCTGTGCAGCGATGGCCGACGCGTCGTCAATGAGGGGCTGGAGCTCGAGGCGGGCAGCCGGGTTCGTCGCGTGCACGGCCAGGCAGAACCACGAGGCCTCCATCTCACGATGCAGCGGCCCGATGTAGCGCGCGCGGTAGTCCTCCGGCACTGCGTCCACGATGGCCAGCAGGAACCAGCAAAGCAGGAGCATCTCCGCCACCCCGAGCAGCCCGCCGAGCAGCTTGTTCCACGCCGCCGGCTTGCCCTCCTTGGTCGAGCCCAACCACTTCGCCAGCCGCCGCAGGACCAGGAGGCCGATGATGAAGAGCACCACCCAGGCGACCAGGGTGCAGACGACGTAGAGGATGGTCATCGTCTGGATGTTCCACCGTGCCGCCGCCCAGTGGGCGATGAGCTGGCCCAGGAGCTTCGCGCCCAGCGACGCAACGATGAGCGCCGCGATCCCGGCGAGCTTGAGCAGCAGCCCGCGGACGTAGCTCAACGTCGCGTAGCCCAGCACGAGGATCGCCACCACGATGTCGATGACCACGGCGGAACCTCCGGGAACCCCAGGGACCATGGGATTATAGCGCCCGATGAAAGGGTGTCAAAGGGGCGGCGGCCGGGGTCGGAAGAAGCAGTCGGCAGTGGGGCCCGCTGTGAGGCCCCTCCGCTGCTCGACACGCGACGTTCCCACCAGGGCATTCGCCATTACGCCGGCCTGGCCGCCAGCCGGCGCTTGACCGGGCGGTCGACGTGGCGTAGGATGCGGGTTGTGGCGCGGGGACACGGGAGTGAGTGCGAAGAAAGGGGGCGACGATGGGGAGTCGCTGGGCTCTGAGTGTCGTGGCAGCCGCAGCAGTGCTCGCGGGCAGTGTGCGGGGAGGCGGCCTGGACCCGGGCGCGATGATGCCCGTGCCCAAGCCGAAGCCCAAGCCGAGCCCGGCGGTGCCGGCCCCGCACAAGGGCAGAATCTATCGCCACGCCATCGGCTTCTCGTTCTGGTATCCCCTCGGCTGGACCGTGAAGGAGCACGACGACGGCCTCCAGCTCATCCCGCCGAAGCCGGCGGCGACGGCGCAAGGCCCGAGCGAGCTTTACTTCATCACCGGCGAGAGCGTGGCCGGCGAGGGCATCCAGCACGCGGGCGACGTCCGCGTGGGCCAGTACCTCGACGGCGAGATCCGCAAGCTGTCGCCCACCATGGTCAGGGCGGGACAGCCGGCGACCGTGGCGATGGCGAAAGGACAGGGCGTGCTGCTCCAGTGGCAGGGGCGGTCGGCCACTGGGAACGTGATGCACGCGCGGGCATACGTGGCCATCATCCGCGATCACGGGGTGTCGCTCATCGGCCTCGGCGACCCCAAGCACGTCCAGGGACGCGACGCCGAGCTGCGACGGATGTTCGCGTCGTTCGATGTCGGCCAGGGCACGATCGACCGACAGCTCGTGGGCGCCTGGAAGCTCAAGGCCGTCTCGTCGATCACCAACTGGTCGGTGTGGGAGACGGCCTGGTCGCGCGCCCAGGCCGTGAACGAGGAGCAGAGCACGATGGCGCTGCGGGCCGATGGCACGTGGCGCCGGGTCACCAGGCGGCATTTCCTCGCGGGCGCTGGCGGCGTGTGGGTCGAGGACAAGAGCGAGAAGATCACCGAGGGCCGCTGGTTCGCCGGCAACAGCCAGCTCTACCTCCTCTCGAAGCACAATGCCTGGGACGACTACCGCTACCAGGTCGTCCGCGGCAACCAGGGCATCCAGCTCCGCCTGGCCAGCGGCACGAAGGGCACCCTATGGGACAGGGTCCCGTAGGGGCAGGAGCCCAGCGACGTGCGGATCAACTGTCATTGCCACATCTTCAGCCTCGACTGCGTGCCGGAGCAGTTCCGCCAGCGCTTCCTGCTGAAGCCCGAGACAGCGTGGCAGCGGCTCGTCCACCGGATTGTGCGCGCGATCGTGCCGCGTCAGACCCTGCTGGGTGACTGGCTCGGCTTCATCGACCTGTCGATCGCGAAGATCGCGGAGCGGCTGGTGGCGGAGATGGACGCGGCGGGGATCGACCTGTGCACCCCGCTGATGATGGACATGGCCTATTGCGAGGGCTTCGGCGGCGCGACCAAGAGCTTCGAGGAGCAGCTCGCGGAAACCGAGGCGGCCGTCGCGGCGGTCAACGCGGCGTCGGGCCGCACGCGGATGCTGCCCTTCGTCGCCGCCGACCCGCGCCGGCCCGACGTCGTCCACATCGTGTGCGATGCTCTGGAGGGCGGCGCGTTCAAAGGCGTGAAGGTCTATCCCGTCATGGGCTTCGAGCCGACCGACAGGCGGCTCTATCCCATCTACGACTACTGTGCGGCCCACCGCGTGCCCGTGACGGCCCACTGCGAGAACGGCGGTATCCCAGGGCTCGCCGCCTACTACCACCTGGCCGACCCGACCGGCTGGGCGCCTGTGCTCGCCGACTTCCCGAGCTTGATCCTCAATCTCGCCCACCACGACCGCACGGGCTCCCGCTGGCAGGGCACCATCGAGGGCCTTATCCTCGCCTGCGAGAACGTCTACACCGACCTCTCGTTCGACACCGAGATGTGGTGGAAGCCGCGCCGCTACTTCCGCAACGTCCAGCGGGTGCTCAGCACGCCGAAGCTGCGCGACCGCGTGCTCTACGGCACCGACTGGTACATGGGCCGCTGCTTCTGGACGGAGGCCTCCTACATCGCGTGGTTCACCGACTACGCCCGTCGCATCCCCTGGTGCCGCGTGACATTTACCGACCAGGAGCTCCGTCTGCTGACTGAGGGCAACCCCCGCCGCTTCCTCGGCCTCCCCTCCCCCGATGAGAGCCCGCAGCAGGATACGCCTGAGCACGACCAGATCGGTGCGCTGGACGGCCGCCGCGTGCGGCGCAGGACGGGAGGGCGAAGCTCCCGCTGAGCCGTGAACAGCAGCGGTGCACCGCGCTGAGAGCGAGGTCCGCCCCAGGCGAAGGGCGGCTCGGCAGGAGCCTCGCCCTCCCACGACTCATCCTCAAGCGGGCTCCACGGGCGCTCCCAAGGAGACGGCGGAAGGGAATGAGCAGACTCACGCTGTTGCTGCTAGGCTGGTGGCCGCGCTGCTCGCCGTGCTGTGCCTGGCGGGCGCCCCGTGGCCAACCACCTCGGCGTCTTCGCCCGGCGCCGATGAGGCGACGGACGCAAGGGTCGCCTCACAGGCGCTCGCCTCCGCCCACAGTCGCGAGTTCGCCCACGGCAGGCCTGCTCCGCAGGAATGGAAGGCGGCGTCAAGCCGCCGCAGTCCACATCTCCGGCCAGCGGAGTTGCTCTGCCTCTCGATGCGCCAACCCTTGGAGAGCGGCGGCTTGACGCCGCCTTCAATTCTCGCGAAGCGAGCGGACAGGAGAGACCCGCCGACGAAGGCTGGACCGCTGCCCGCGCGGTGCGCGGCAGAGACCCCCGCTACCGCTCGAGCCAGAACATCACGGCGACAATGAGCCAGGCGATGCCGAGGAGGATGAAGGCGGGACGCCAGAGGTCGGGCGGGATCTCGAAGTCGGAGTCCTCGTCGAGCTCCTGCCTGCCTCCGAAAAGGGCGGAGAGGCGATCACTGAAGACCAGCGAAGCGGTGCCGGCAACGAGGAAGATAAGCGCGAGGAGTTCGAAGCTCATCGGCGTCGGGTTCCGTGCCAGCCAGCCCCTCATCTCGCGTGCAGACGCGGCTTGGGCTCCCCCGAGCGGCAGCAGAAGCCCGTCCCGTCACTCCGCCGGCTTGAGGACGATGCTCCGCAGGTTCATCACCGCCAGCTTCGGCTTGGTCTTCGCCTTGACGGTGAGGGTCTGCTTGCCGGGCTTGGCGAGCTCGAGGGTGCCGAGCGTGACGGTCTTGAAGGCCGTCCAGTCGCCCGTGGGCTCGATCTTGCCTTCGAGCTTCTGGCCGCCGACGGCGACCGCGAAGGTGCTGCCGCCGGAGCTCTTGTCGCAGGCATAGGTCAGCTCGACGGTGAATGTGCCGGGCTTCTCGAGCTTGAAGGCCCAGCTCACGGAGTCGCCAGCATTGGTCCAGAAGCCGATGCAGTTCTTGTCGCCTTCGAATCGGATGGTGCCGCCGTGGAGGGCGGCCTCGGCGCCCTTGAGGGTCACGGAGCCATCGGCCGCCTGTGGGATGAGGTAGGCTGTGACCTCGGGCTCGCCCTCGATCTCGACGACGACGACGGCGGCGTGCTTGCCCGGCATCTCGGCGGGCACGCTGACCGTCACCTTCGCCCCGTCCCTCGCGGCCTCCAACTCCTTCCCGCCGGCCAGCAGGTATGCTTTGGTCACCTTGTTCGAGAAGGGCGGCAACGCGAGCTTCCCGTCCTTCGGCCAGTCGAAGACGTGGAAGTAGAGCTTCCCAGGCTTTGCCGTGCAGCGCCCCCATGCGAACTTGCGGAAGGGGCTGGCGGTGGCGCCGTAGATGGCCTCGCCGTTGACCTTCAGCCACTGGCCCATCTGGCGGAGCCGCTCGACGCTGGGCTCGGGGATCTCGCCCTCCGGGGTGGGGCCGACGTTGAGCAGGAAGTTGCCGCCCTTGCTGGCGATGTCGATGAGGTTGCGGAGTAGGACGGTGGTGGACTTCCAGGCGTGGTCGTAGTGCTTCCAGCCCCAGGTGTTGTTCATCGTCATGCAGGTCTCCCAGTCGTGGCCTGGGATGCCGGTGGCGGGGATCTTCTGCTCGGGGGTGCCGAAGTCGCCGTCCTCGCGGTGGCGCTTGCCCACGCGGTTGTTCACGATGATCTGGGGCTGGAGCTTGCGGCACAGGGCGAGGAGCTCGCGGCCCTTCTCGCGGTTCCACTGCTTGATCCACTCGCCGTCGAACCACATGACGTCGATGCGGCCGTAGTTGGTCAGCAGCTCGGCGACCTGGCCGCGCAGGTGTTTCTCGTAGGCAGGGAAGTTGCGGTTCTGGTCGGGATGATGCCAGTCCATGATCGAGTGGTAGAAGCCGAACCTGACTCCTTTCTTGCGGCACGCCTCCGCCAGTTCCTTCATGACGTCGCGCTTGAACGGGGTGGACTCGATGTCGTAGTCGGTGAGCTTGCTGTGGAACATGCAGAAGCCGTCGTGGTGCTTGGACGTGATGACCATGTACTTCATCCCCGCATCGGCGGCGATCTGCGCCCAGCGGTCGGCGTCGAACTTCACGGGGTTGAACTGCGGGACGAGCTTCTCGTACTCGGGGACTGGGATTCTGGCGCGGTGCATGATCCACTCGCCGATGCCGCCTATCCGCTTCCCCTTGTATTCCCCCGCCAGGACGGCGTAGAGCCCCCAGTGGATGAACATGCCGAACCGCGCCTCCCGCCACCAGGCCATCCGCGCATCCCGCTCCCCGGGCGTCTCGGCCAGCGGATCCTCCCCGGCCACGGCGGACGGCAGCAGCGACGTAACGCCCAGCACGCACGCGAGTGTCACGACAGCCAAGCGCGATTTGCAGCCCACGAGATGCTCCTTTCCCTGCTTGCCTATGCGAGCCGAGCCCTGGGCCTGTCGGCCCGCCAAAGCCCGATGGACACGATACCATGTCCGAGGCTGTCCTGCCAGTGGAAAGCGTGCGCGCCGACGGCCCGCGCCCGCGGCGGCGATGGAGGGACTACGCATTCGGCCGGCTTTCCGCTATAATCTGGGGCGATGCGAACGCTGTCCCGGCACACGACGGAGTCTGAGCCATGGATCTGACGGAGATCAAGGAACGGATCGAGCTGCGGCAGGGTGACATCGCGGAGATCGAGGCGGACGCCGTCGTGAACGCGGCGAATACCGACCTGATCCTGGGGGCGGGCGTCTCGGGCGCCATCGGGCGCAAGGGAGGAGACGCGATCCAGGAGGAGTGCGACGCCATCGGCTCCGTCCCCCTCGGCGAGGCGGTGGTGACGTCGGCGGGAGCGATCAAGGCCCAGTACGTCATCCACGCGGCGAGCCTGGAGATCGGGCACTTCGCCCGCGACCGCGACATCGAGCGGGCCACCCGCAGCGCCCTCCAGGAAGCCGAGAAGCGCCAGGTGAAGGTCATCGCCTTCCCGGCCATCGGCACGGGGGTAGCCGCGTTCCCTGCCGACAAGTGCGCGCAGATCATGCTCGGGGTGGTGGCCAAGCACCTGGCTGGCGGCTCGGCCATCGAGCGGGTGCTCTTCGTGCTCTTCGACGCAGAGACCCTCGAGGCATTCCAGCAGGCCTTCGAGCGATTGGGGACGAGGGATGAGGGGCGCAGGCCCCGCCGCCGCTCGCGCCGGCGGCAGAAGGCCGGCGGCGATGGCCCGGGAGGGGAGCCGCGAGGCTCGGGCAGCTAGCCCGCATTTCTCACCACGTTTCGCCGCCAGCGGC
>CAZDNN010000315.1:0-7638 GCA_964506385.1 uncultured Planctomycetota bacterium | reverse complement strand
TGGACCGACTGGGCCTACACGATTGGCAACTTCCACGAGAAGTACCTGCTGGGCATCATCGAGGCCCTCGAGCGGGAAGGCCAGCAGGAGAAGGCTGACGGCCTGCGCGGCGAGTGGGAGAAGAAGGTCAAGCGCTTCCTCTACGACGACCCCTTCCCCTTCATCTCCGAGATGCCGGTCGACTCGACCGCCTACGAGTCCACCTACGCCATCGCCCGTTATGCTCTCACCCGCGGGCTGAAGCCCGACGAGAAGCTCTGGCGCGACAAGAACACGGGCGAGTGGTACTCCCACCCGAGGATCGACACCGACACCCACTGGGCCTTCCTGCGGCGGCAGCTCCTCGCCAACCTGGCGTGCCGCGGCTGGCTCGAGGCGAGCTACTACCACCTGGGCAGCGATTTCCGCGGCTGCGGCAGCAGTTTCTACACCCTGAGCTACATGTCCCAGATGGGCGGCTGGGCCATCCTCGACCACGCGCTGCGCTTCGAGGACGACCCCGCCCCCCTCGCGCGACTCGGCTACGCCTCGATGCTCAGCTCCTGGGCTCTGCTGAACGCAGGCACACCCGCAACGAACTACGGCTACTGGTTCCCCGGCGAGCGTCACGACGGGGCCGTCGGCTGGGGCTTCATGCCGCAGAAGTTCGCCCGCGACTGGAATCCCGCCACGCAGGGGATTCCGCGCGGCGCCTGGCCCGTGGACGGCGAGATCGACCATGGCCTGGCCGCCTACGTCGAGACGGCGGCCACCATCGTGCTCGACGACCCGCTCTTCGGCCCCATCGCCCTGGGCGGCGAGCTCCGGGTGAAGGACGGGGCGATCGAGGTGATCCCCCGCGACGGCGTCCGCCAGCGGCTCATCGTCGCCCGAAGCAAGGCGCGGCTGCGCCTCACCCTCGGCCGCGACGGCTTCGCCGAGGGCCGGCCCATCGCCCTGAAGCGCGACCTGAGCGAGATCGCGATGACCCTCGAGAGCCGCGGGGCCGGCGACTACGCGACGGAGCTCACGGTCGAGGGCCTACCGCCGGGGACATACACGTTCGCCATTGAAGGGGGCGAGTCCCAGCCGGCCGAGGTGGCCCCGGACGCCGAGACCATGGTGAAGCTCCCTGTTCCAGCCCATCGCAAGGCGGTGAAAGTCACGGTGACGCGCATCGGCGGAGAGTGAGGAGAACACCACAGCGATGGACAGACGAGATCTGCTGAAGACGATGGGCCTCGGCGCCGCCGCGCTGGCGACACCGGCGTTCGCGCGAGACGCGGAGGCCCGCAGGCCGAACTTCATTCTCTTCCTCACCGACGATCAGGGCTGGACCGACACGTCGGTGCCGATGATGGAGGGCCGGCCCGACTCGAGGAGCGACTTCTACCGAACGCCGGCGCTCGAGCGACTCGCCCGCGAGGGCATGGTCTTCTCCAACGCCTACTCGCCCGCGCCCGTCTGCTCGCCGACACGCCACAGCATCCAGTTCGGCAAGACCCCGGCGCGTCTGCGCAACACCTGCCACGTGCGCGGCGCCGCCGACTGCCGCGACGAGCTGTCTATCGCTCAGATGCTCAAGAGAGCCGACCCCGCCTACGCCACCGCTCACTTCGGCAAGTGGGGACTGAGCCAGTCGCCTGGGCCGGCGCACTTCGGCTACGACCACAGCGACGGCCGCACCAACAACTACCACGGCGACTGGCGCGCCCTTGACGACAGGCGGGCCCTGCCCGACGACGATCCCAAGCGCATCTTCAGCATCACCCGGCGGGCAAGCGCCTTCATCGAGGCCCAGGCCAAGGCGGGGCGGCCCTTCTATCTCCAGGTCTCCCACTACGCCCTCCACGTGCAGCACACGGCTCTCGCCGCGACTATCGAGAGGGTGCGCAAGCGCCCCCGCGGCGCGAAGTGCAGGCCGGCGGACTACGAGAACCCGCCGCCGCCGCTGAACGGCTGGATCCTCGAGTATGCGGCCATGATCGAGGACGTGGACGCGAGCCTCGGGGCGCTGCTGGCGAAGCTCGACGCCCTCGGCATCGCCGACACCACCTACGTCGTCTTCACGTCGGACAACGGCGGCGGCTTCCGCGGCAACCAGCCCCTGCGCGGAGGCAAGGCCGAATGCTGGGAGGGGGGCATTCGCGTGCCCATGGTCGTCCGAGGTCCGGGGGTCAAGGCGGGCACGTACTGCGACGTGCCCGTCGCAGGCTGGGACCTCCTCCCCACATTCACCGACCTCGCCGCCAGCACAGAGGCCCTGCCCATGGGGACTGATGGGGGCAGTCTTCGTCCCCTCCTCGAGAATGCCGGCAAGGGCAAGGTGGGTCGGCCCCACGGCTCCCTCGTCTTCCACTTCCCCTTCTGGACCCCCTTCGGCGCGGAGCCGGTCACGGCGATCCGCGAGGGCGACTGGAAGCTCCTCAAGATGTGGCGCACCGGCGAGTCGCTCCTCTTCAATCTGGCCGACGACATCGGGGAGCGCCGCAACCTGGCGAATGCAATGCCCGACAAGGCGAGAGACCTGCACGCGAAGCTCACAGCCTACCTCGCGTCCGTGAAGGCTGAGGACTGGCGGGACATCCGCAAGGTGCAGGCCAAGTCGGCCGGCGGGATCGAGATTCGCCGTCGGATCGACAGCTACCTGAAGCAGGCAGAGCAGGACAGTGCCCAGGAGCTCAGGAAGCGGATCGAGCAACTGGAGAGGCAACTGGCCGAACAGAACAGAATCCGCAGGGAGTCCGTTCACTCCCAGGAGCCCGGCGCGAACCGCGCTTGGGCGCGCTCGAACTCCGAGTGTGTGTACCTCCGCGAGGTCATCGAGAGCCTGCGCAAGCGCCTGGATGCCAAGCGCCCGTGAGGGCAAACCAGACGGGCCTCGATAGCCAGAAGGCAAGGCCCCAGGGGCGCGACCACCGCCCCTATCGGCCAACCCTGCTCCATCCCGATGCGGCTACGGATCATGTCGGGGGCGCTTCCTCTCACGTGCCTCCCGACCTCATGTGCTCCGCGGAGCACCCGCGGGTCCGGGCTCTCCTGAGCCTACGCAGCATTGCTGCCGGAGCGACGGGAGTACGGCTTCGTCATCTGCGTTCATCAGGCAAGTCAACTGGGAAGCAAGCCGCCGCGAGGCAGGGCTGCTGGCTTGACGGCTCGCAACTTCGGCGCTAGGGTGCCGCCATGGCCGGTCGTGCACAATGGAACGCCAGGCGTCTGCCGGCGCGCGATGGGCCGCAGCGGAGAAGTGCAGGCATGGAGCGCACTCCGAGGGACCTCTTGGCGCTTGCCGTCCTGACCTGTCTGCTAACAGTGGGGCAGGTGGGCACTTCCGTGGCCGCCGGCTTCGAGCGGGTTCTTCGCAACCCGCTGGCCGACCCCGTGGTCATGCGGGTGGGCGACTATTGGTACGTCACGGGCACCGACAGGTGCATCTACTCGGGGCGCCGGCTCACGCGGCACCACCTGCGCTGTCACGAGCTGAGCCTCGATCTTGGCGAGTATGCCGAGCCCAGGCCCGAGGGCATCTGGGGCCTGTCGCTCTACCAGCACATCGACGGCGGGTGGCACGCCTACGTCACCGTGCACTTCGGCTACTACCAGACGGCGGTCGCCCATGCCGTGCCTCTGCCCGGCCAGACCTGGGCTCCAGGCAAGCCCATCGCGCGGTGGAAGCTCCGCACGCTGCTCGTGCCCGAGGAGCATGCCTCCGAGAGTCGCCACGGCACCGCCCTCCAGATCTGCGAGGGCAGTACCATCCTCCGCCTCGGCGGCAAGTGGGTGCTGGTCTACAGCGTCGGCGCGTTCGACCTGCGTCGAGGCCCCGCCGCCGATGGCCATGGCCGCATACCCACTTGAGGAACCACACGATGATCCGACTGATGAAGGCCGCTGCCATCGTCCTGGCAACGGCGCTCTCTGCCACGCCGCGCGTGGCGGGCGCCGCGAAGCTCCGGCTGGAGGGGCGGACCCAGAAGGAGGTCGAGGACGAGGCCCGCAGGACGGGCGTCGTGCCACGGGCGCTCCGCGCCAAGCTGCTGCTCAAGACTGTGACGGGCACCCTCCGCATTGACCGTGATGGCGATCGAGCCGTGCGCGCCAGGATCGAGGCCGATGCCGAAGAGGAATACGTCTTCCTGGCCTCTGAGGACCACCGCGGGGGCATCAAGGAGACACGGATCAAGAAGTGCTCGAGGACGTTCATCATCCCGGCCGAGGCGGGCCGCTTCGCCCTCATCCGACCATACATGGAGGGCAAGCGGGTCGAGGCGCAGTTCATGCTCGCCAAGCCACTTGGCGATGCCGTGGCGGAGCTCCGCTTCATCGGCGTGCTGAAGGGGCAGCAGGTCGTCATCCCCGAGGCACCCCCGGCTCCCGCCAGGAAGGGCCGTGCTCCGGGCGGTGCGATCTACTTCGTGGCTCCCACCGGCAGCGACCAGAGCCCGGGCAGTCGGGAGCGGCCCTTCCGGACGCTCGCGAAGGCCATCAGCGTCCTCAATCCGGGGGACACGCTCACGCTGCGTGCAGGACGTTACCACGAGGCGCTCGATATCGCAGAACTCAGGGGCACCGAGGACAGGCCCATCACCATCTCGGGTTGCGAGGGCGAGGAGGCCGTGCTCGATGGCTCAGAGGCCCTCGACACCATTGCCGCCGGCCCCTGGACGAAGCGCGACGACGGCATCTGGCAGCGGAAGCTCACGAAGCCGGCCTGGCAGCTCTGGATGGACGGCAAGATGCTCACGCTGGCCCGCTGGCCGAACGTGACGAAGAACTGGACGGAGCCGATGGCGCCAGGGTTCAATGGCCGGCTTCCCGAGCCGGGTACAGCGTGGGACGAGGGCAGCTACTTCGCACGATTCGACCCCTCGGAGGTCCGCGGCACCTTCCGCACTGCCCGCCTCAAGAAGATGCAGGTCGCCGCCGATGCCTTCGCGCCCACGCCGTTCGACTCGGCGAAGAACGTGAAGAAGCTCGCCATCCGGTCGCTCTACCCCCTGGGTAAGGTGGGCAAGAGCTTCAAGGGAGCCGTGGTGGAGGGGCTGTCGCCCAGTCCCGCGGTCATCACCCGCCACGAGGCCGGCTCCGACGGCCTCGAGGTCGTCTTCGATCACTTCGGCGAGCGCATCCTGAGCCAGCTTTTCCAGGGCCGCTTCGTCATCCGAGGCCACCTGAACTGCATCGACGTGCCCGGAGAATGGGCCTTCGACCCACCGACCAGCATGCTCTACCTGAAGCTGGCCGACGGCGCGACGCCCAAAGGTCGCCGTTTCCGCGCCAAGACGACCGATCTCGTCGCTCGGATCAGCGACAGCAGCTCCATCACGATTCGGAATCTGAGGTTCCACGCCTGTCGTCTCGTCGCCCTGGACAGCCCGGGGACCGTCGTGGAGGATTGCGTCTTCTCGTACCCCACGTACCGGCGGACGGTCATGGTCCCGTCCGAGATGAAGCAGCACGCCGCTGCCGGGGCGTCCGCACGCACGTTCGAGGACAAGTTTCTCGATGCTGCGATCAAGCTCCACCCCGGCGGCACACTACGCGACTGCGAGGTGCGCTACTACCAGAGCCGGGGCATCGAGATTCAGGGTGCGCCCGCCCTCGTCGAGAACTGCTGCTTCCATCACGGCGAAGGCGGCGCCATCAACTTCGCCCGAAGCCCCGGCGCCGTGGCGCGGCGCAACACGATCCACAGCACCCTCGAGAACGGAGCGATCTACATCCGCAAGACCCCCGAGGGACGCTTCCTCGCCGAGCTGAACTACGGTTACGACTTTGGATGCTGGCGCAGCGACGCCAGCGGCGTGCAGGTGCAGAGCGGCTCGCAGAACTTCCAGATGAGCCGCTGCAACTGGTTCCACCACTCCGAGTGCAAGGCCGTGCGTTTCGATGGTCAGCCGGCCGGCTCGCTCGCCACGGCCGTCGGAAACGTCGGCTGGCATCTCTGGCAGGGAATGCAGATCAAAGGCGACTATCAGAAGGCGTTCAACAACACCATGTTCGACTGCGGCCGGCGGCATGACATCTCGATCATCAACCAGATCGCCTTTGGCAGCGGACAGCACTCCATCACCCGCAACAACCTCGCCGATCGCCTCTCCGGACACCGCACCGACGAGGACCTCGACGGCACCGGGCGTATCCCCGGCTCCCACAGCCACAATTGGAACGGCCTCGTCACCGGCAGAAAAGTCCGCGAACTGCTCCGCGACCCCGACAACTTCGACTTCCGCCCCCGCAACCGCCCCGAAATCATGGACGCCGGCACGACGCTCGTGGACGACCGCTTCGCCCCGGGCGGCTGGCTGGACAACCTTCGCTTCGCGAAAGCCAAAGGCGGCACCACAAGGCAGGCGCTCAGCAAGGCCACCGAGCAGGACCGCGGCCCGAAGAACGCCCGCACGCGGCTTTATCTGGGCAAGGCGCCTGACATGGGCGCCTACGAATACGGTGACGAGCACTACGCCATCCCAGGCCGCCAACTGCGCCGCGCCAGCTTCCCCATCCCCCCCAACCACGCCAGGTACGTCCAGACCGATGCCGACCTCATGTGGCTCGAGGGCAAGGCGGCCGTCGAGCACCACGTCTTTCTCGGCACCGACCGGAGTGCCGTGGCCAAGGCCGACCGCAAGTCCCCCGAGTACGTTGGGCGCTTCACCGATTCCAACATCTGCACCCCTCCGAAGGGCCTGAGGAAAGACGTCCCCTACTACTGGCGGGTTGATACCGTCGAGGTGGACGGCACACTACTCACAGGCTCCGTCTGGACCTTCCTTCCCTGTGACGGCCGGTACGAGGAGTACCGGCGCGTCCCGAGCCCAGAGGGCCTGCGGGCAAAGCCCGGAGGGCAGAGGACGGTCATCGTCACGTGGGAGGCGGTGGATGACGAGAGCGTGGCCGGCTACAACCTCTACCGCCGCTGGGGCAATCCAGAGTACGTGAAGATCTCCGGAGAGAGGCTCAACGCTACGCTCCTCACGGAGCCATCCTTCGCCGACACGACTCCCGACAGGAAGGGCAAGTTCTACTACGTCGTCGAAGCCGTAGACAGGCGGGGGATCCCGTCCTATGAAACGACACCGGTGGCCGTCACGGTTGAGTAGCCTCTGCCGCTCAAGGAGGTGCTGGATGGAGGGCCCGAGTCCGGTGATCTCGACCGGCACGATCCGCATAGCCGTCGCTCTTGCAGCGATGGGAGTCTCCATCGTGAGCGCCGCGCTGTCAGGCGAGCCCGCGCCTGAAGGCCCCGTCGAGCCCACTTGGGAGTCCCTCAAGCGGTGTCCCATTCCGGAGTGGGTCAAGGACGCCAAGTTCGGTGTCTATACGCACTGGGGCGTCTACTCCGTCCCGGCCTATGAAACCAACGTCTATGGTCCTGAGATGTACACACCGAAGGGGGTGGTGTCGAAGAAAGGCAGGGATGTCCGGGGCTACCATGAGAAGACGTATGGCCCGATTGAGAAGTTCGGCTACAAGGACTTCATCCCGCTGTTCACGGCGCCCAGGTTTGACGCGGCGGAATGGGTGGGCGTCATGCGCGATGCGGGCGCGAAGTTCGGCGGGATCTGCGTGGTGCATCACGACGGGTTCTGCCTGTGGGACAGCGCCTTCACACGCTGGAACGCCATGAAGATGGGGCCCAAGCGCGACATCTACGGC
>CAZDNN010000314.1:0-7638 GCA_964506385.1 uncultured Planctomycetota bacterium | reverse complement strand
CCCGACGAGCTCCAGGCCCACCTCGCCGACGCCGACGGGATGATCATCCGCAGCGGCACCAAGCTCACCGCCGAGGCACTCGAGGCCGCGACGCAACTCCGCGTGATCGTCCGCGCCGGCGTGGGGGTGGACAACGTGGACATCCCGGCCGCCTCGCGCCGCGGGATCATTGTGTGCAACACGCCTGGCGGCAACACCCTGAGCACCGCCGAGCACACCCTCGCGCTGCTCCTCGCCCTGTCGCGCAACGTCTATCCCGCCTGCCGGTCCCTCAAGGACGGGCAGTGGGACCGCAAGCGGTTCATGGGCACGCAGCTCGCGGGGAAGACGATCGGCGTCATCGGCCTGGGCCGCATCGGCCTCGAGGTCGCGCGCCGCGCCGCGGCGTTCAGGATGACCGTCCTCGGCCACGACCCCTACGTCACGGCCGAGCGGGCGAAGCAGCACGGGGTCACCCTCGTCGAGAGCCTCGACGAGATCTACGCCAGGGCCGACTACATCACGGTCCACGTCCCCGTCACCGACGAGACCCGCGGGATGCTCGCCGCCGAGCAGTTCGCCGCGATGAAGGACGGGGTGAAGATCATCAACTGCGCCCGCGGCGAAATCATCGACGAGGCGGCCCTCGCCGAGGCGATCCGCAACGGGAAAGTGGCCGGGGCCGCTGTGGATGTCTACCCAGAGGAGCCGCCGACCGACCGCTCGCTGATCGACCTGCCCCAGGTGCTCTGCACACCCCACCTCGGCGCGTCCACCGAGGAGGCGCAGCTCAACGTGGCGATGGAGGCCGCCGAGATCATCACCGACGCCCTCCTCCACAACCGCATCCGCAACGCCCTCAACGTCCCCGCCATCGACCCCGCCGAGGCCGAGGCCCTCGCCCCCTACGGCGAGCTCGCCCGCTGTCTTGGCGCCTTCGAGACCCAGTTCCTCCGCCGCATCCCGGCCCGCGTGCGCATCACCTACGGCGGCGAGGCCGCGGGGCTCAACACCCGCATCGTCACGGCCCACCTCCTCGCCGGGCTCCTCGACCCCGTTCTCGAGGAGGACACCAACTTCATCAACGCACCCTACCTCGCCGAGGAGCGCGGCATCCGCATCACCGAGGCCACCACCGACCACGTCCCCGACTTCACCACCCTCGTCACCCTCTCCGTCGAGGTCGACGGCGAGGAGCACGAGGTGGGGGGCACGCTGGTAGGCAGGGGCGAGGCGCGCATCGTGCTCATTGACGGCTACAGGGTCGAGGCCATGACCCGCGACACCCTGCTCGTGCTGTTCGCCGAGGACAAGCCGGGCCTCATCGGCAGCGTGGGCACCCTGCTCGGCGAGCAGGGGATCAACATCGCGGCCATGACCTTCGGCCGCAAGGAGGCCGGCGGAGCCGCCATCACCGTCCTCAACCTCGACGGCCCCATGACCGACCAGGCCCTCGCCGCCATCCGCTCCGCCCCCCACATTCACAGCGTCCACGTCGTCGCGTTCTGACCCTCCCAACCCAACTCCCATGCCGGAAGCGGGACCGCCGCAAGAGGAGTGATCGGCGGCAGATCCTGGCAGTTTCCTGCGGCTTGGCGGCCTGTGGGTGGTTTGACTTGGCCCTGCCCAATCCGTATAATCTGATCGTGTGAGACGTGGGGCACAGCCAAGGCAGCCGAGCGTCTGGAGCCGGATCTTGGACGTCTACGAACTGGTCGTAGAGGCGGACTTCGCGGCGGCCCACCGCCTGCGCGAGTACGACGGGAACTGCGAGCATCTCCACGGCCACAACTGGAAGGTGGGCGTGGCCCTCCGTGGCGAATGCCTCGACGGGCTCGGCATGGTCATCGACTTCCGCGAGGCCAAGCGGCTCATCGCCGAGATCCTCGCCGACTTCGACCACG
The DNA here is from genome assembly GCA_964506385.1 of uncultured Planctomycetota bacterium. GTDB lineage: Bacteria > Planctomycetota > PUPC01 > DSUN01 > DSUN01 > CAZDNN01. Next base: position 5,755 of record CAZDNN010000314.1, on the reverse strand, counting down.
CCTTCCTCAACGACCTGGCGGTCTTCCAGGACCAGAACCCGACGACCGAGAATCTGGCCCGCACCATCTACGAGGCGCTGGCCGCGAAGCTGCCCGATGGCATCACCGTCGCCAAGGTCACTGCCTGGGAGAGCGAGCATTGCGGGGTGAGCTACAGTCGGACGCCGTAACCCCGGTCACTGGACCGGCCGTCGTGCTCCAGGTGGCGCTCGACTTCATCAACATCCGTCAGGCCCTGCGGGTCGCGCGCGAGGCGCGCGAGGGCGGCGCCGACTGGCTCGAGGCCGGCACCCCCCTCATCAAGAGCGAAGGGCTCGACGCCGTCCGCCGCCTCCGCGACGAGTTCCCCGACGTCATCCTCGTCGCCGACCTGAAGACGATGGACGCCGGCCGCATCGAGATCGAAGCGGCCTCCGCGGCGGGGGCGAACGTGGCGACGATCCTGGGCCTGGCCTCGGACAGCAGCATCCAGGAGTTCATCAAGGCCGGCCAACAGTACGGCTGCCAGGTGGCGGTGGACCTGCTGGGGTGCCCGGACCCCGTCGCGCGGGCGCAGGCGGTGGCCGGCTGGGGCGCGGCGATGGTAGGCGTACACTGCGCCATCGACGACCAGATGCGCGGGCGGGACCCGTTCGAGATGCTCCGCCGCGTGGCCGACGCTGTGGCCATCCCGGTGTCCGCCGCCGGCGGCATCCACTCCGAGACGATCGTCGAGGCCGTCGCTGCGGGCGCGGCCATCGCGATCGTGGGCGGCGCCATCACCAAGAGCGCCGACGCGCGCCGCGCCACCCAGGCGATCAAGGAGGCCATCCGCACCGGCACCAGCCAACGGACCGACCTCTACCACCGCGCCACCGACGAGACGGTCCGCGAGATCCTCGGAAAGGTCTCCACCGCCAACCTCTCCGACGGCAGCCACCACGCGCCCTGCATCGTGGGCCTGCGGCCCGTGTGGCCGGGCAGCAAGATGGTCGGTACTGCCCTGACGGTCCGCACGGCGCCGGGCGATTTCGCCAAGCCCGTCGAGGCCATCGACCGCGCGTCGCCGGGCGACGTCATCGTCGTGGACGCAGGCGGCCGGCCGCCGGCCGTCTGGGGCGAGCTGGCCACCGAGAGCTGCGTCCAGAAGGGCGTCGCAGGCATCGCCGTGGACGGCGCGGTCCGGGACACCGAGCACATTGTGGCCATGGGATTCCCCTGCTTCGCGCGCCACATCAGCTCGGCGGCCGGCTATCCCAAGGGCTACGGCGAGATCGGCGCGACGATCCACATCGAAGGCATCGAAATCAGCACCGGCGACTGGATTCTCGGCGACGACGACGGTATGATGGTAGTGCCGAGGGCGCGAGCCGCCGAGATGGCCAATCGCGCCATGGACACCCTGGAACGCGAGAACCGCATCCGAGCCGAAATCCGAGCCGGCAAGACCACGCTGGGCGCCATCCTGGAGCTTCAGCGTTGGGAGAAGAAGTAACCCGAGGGCCGACCATGAGCCAGATCCTCTGTTCCTGCGGCAAGCGTATCGCGACCATCCACGTCACCGAGATCATCGACGGCGAGAAGAAGGAGCTCCACCTGTGTGAGGAGTGCGCCAAGAAGAAGAAGCTCCTCCTGCCCCAGCAACATATCCTCGACCTCAGCGACGTGCTCAGCGGCCTGATCGAGGCAGCAACCCATCAGGACGCCGAGCAGCTCGACGCTCTCCAGTGTCCCGAGTGTGGCATGACCTTCGCCGAGTTCCGCTCGGGCGGGCGCTTCGGCTGCCCCAACGACTACGAGGTCTTCCGCGAAGCCGTGGATCCCCTCCTCGAGCGCATGCACGGCACCACGCGGCACTGCGGCAAGGCCCCCGCGCCGGCCCCGGCCGCTGGCCGCCAGGCGCCCGACCCCCAAGCCCGGCTCCGGCGGCTGCGCGCCGAGCTCCAGGCCGCCGTCGATGAGGAGGCGTACGAGCATGCCGCCGAGCTCCGCGACGAGATCAAAGCCCTGAAGAAGGACATCGGCGATGCAACCGAGTGAGCTCGCCAACAGGGCCGGCGAGTGGCTCCGCGGCACCGGCCCCGACAGCGCATTCGTCATCAGCACCCGCATCCGCCTGGCACGCAACCTTGCCGGCTACCCCTTCGTCCCCCGCCTCGGCCCCGACGCCCAGGCGGAGCTGACCGAGGCCCTACGCCACCAGATCGTGGACGGAGCGCTCGTCCCCGAGACACACTACTTCAACCTCGAGGTGACCCGCGAGCTCGAGCGCCGACTCCTCGTCGAGCGGCACCTGATCTCCAGGGAACACGAGGAGGGCACAGGCGAGCGCGGCGTGGTCGTGCAGGACAGCGAGGCCATTGCCATCATGATCAACGAGGAGGACCACCTCCGCATCCAGGTCCTCCGCTCCGGCTTCGAGCTCGACGAGACGTGGGTCACCATCAACGGCATCGACACCGCCATCGGCAGCCGCGTGCCCTACGCCTTCAGCGACCGGCTCGGCTACCTCACCGCATGCCCCACCAACGTGGGCACGGCGATGCGCGTCTCCGTGATGCTCCACCTGCCTGCCCTCGAGATGACCAAGCAGATCGAGAAGGTCTTCCACGCAGTCGCCAAGATCAACCTCGCCGTCCGCGGCCTCTACGGCGAAGGCACCCAGGCCGCAGGGAACTTCTACCAGATCTCCAACCAGATCACCCTTGGCAAGAGCGAGCAGGACATCATCAAGGAGATCCGCGGCACCATCCCGCAGATCATCCGCTATGAGAAGCGCGCCCGCGAGATCCTGGTGGAGCAGAACCGCCAGCAGCTCGAAGACCGCGTGTGGCGGGCCTATGCCATGCTCAGGGCCGCCCGCATCATCTCCTCCAACGAGACCATGGCCCTGCTCTCTCACCTGCGCCTCGGCATCAACCTCGGGATCATCCAGGACGTGGAGATCGCCGACATCAACCAGTTGTTCGTCCAGACCCTCCCCGCACACCTCCAGATCCTGGAAGGACGTGAGCTCGACCCCCAGGCCCGCGACGTCGCCAGAGCCACGTTCATCCGCAGAAACCTCGGAGAACTCTAGCGATGTTCGACCGCTTCACCGAGCGCGCGCGCAAGGTCATGAGCCTTGCCCGCCTGGAAGCCCAGCGCTTCTACCACGACTACGTCGGCACCGAGCACATCCTCCTCGCCCTCGTCAAGGAAGGCACTGGGGTCGCTGCCGTCGTCCTCAAGAAGATGGGCGTCGAGCTCAAGGCCGTCCGTGACGAGATCGAGCGCACCGTCGAGCGCGGGCCACAGCCCGTCTCGCAGAACCAGCAGCTCCCCTACACCCCCAGGGCCAAGAAGGTCCTCGAGCTCGCCCTCGAGGAGGCCCGCAACCTCGGCCACCACTACATCGGCACCGAGCACCTCCTCCTAGGCCTCCTCCGCGAGCACGACGGCTACGCCGCTCAGGCCCTCATGAACCTCGGGCTCAAGCTCGAGGAGGTCCGCGAGGAGGTCCACAGCTTCCTCGGCTCCGAGTACCAGCCCAGCGGCGGCCAGCAGAGCCGCCCCTCGCGCAAGACCAAGAGCGAGACCCCCGCCCTCGACAGCTTCGGCCGCGACCTCACCGAGCTGGCCCGCGAAGGGAGGCTCGACCCCGTCATCGGGCGCGAGGACGAGATCCGCCGCGTCACACAGGTCCTCTGCCGCCGCACCAAGAACAACCCGGTCCTCCTCGGAGAGGCAGGCGTCGGCAAGACCGCCATCGTCGAAGGCTTCGCCCAGAACCTCGTGGCCGGCAACGTCCCCGAGATGCTGCGGGACCGGCGCATCGTGGTCCTCGACCTCGCTCTCATGGTCGCCGGCACGAAGTACCGCGGCCAGTTCGAGGAGCGGATCAAGGCCGTCATGAACGAGGTCCGCAAGGCGGGCAACGTCATCCTCTTCATCGACGAGCTCCACACCCTCGTCGGCGCCGGCGGCGCCGAGGGCGCCATCGACGCATCCAACGTCCTAAAGCCCGCCCTCTCCCGAGGCGAGATCCAGTGCATCGGCGCCACCACCCTCGACGAGTACCGCAAGTACGTCGAGAAGGACGGCGCCCTCGAGCGCCGCTTCCAGACCATAATGGTCGATCCACCCTCCAAGGACGAGACACTCTCCATCCTCCTGGGCCTCCGCGACCGCTACGAGGCCCACCATCGGGTCCACTACACCGACTCTGCCCTCCAGCTCGCCGTGGACCTCTCGAGCCGCTACATCACCGGCCGCTACCTGCCCGACAAAGCCATCGACGTGATGGACGAGGCGGGCGCCCGCGTGCGCATCGCCGCCACCACCAAGCCGCCGGACCTCCAGCATCTCGAAGCAGAGATCGAGCGGCTGAACGAGGAGAAGGACACGGCGGTCCAGCAGCAGCAATTCGAGCGCGCCGCCGCCCTCCGCGACCGTGCCGAGAGCCTCGCCGCCGAGCGCGAGCGAATCCTCTCCGAATGGCGCGAGGCCGGCCAGGAGGCCGAAGGCGTCGTGGACGACGAGGTCATCGCCGAGGTCGTCTCCTCCATGACCGGCATCCCCCTCACCCGCCTCGAGAGCGAGGAGGCCGCGCGCCTGCTCGGCATGGAAGCGGCCGTCCACGCGCGCGTCGTCAGCCAGGATGAGGCCGTCCACGCCGTCGCCAAAGCCGTCCGCCGCTCGCGCTCAGGCCTCAAAGACCCGCGGCGGCCCGTCGGATGCTTCATCTTCCTCGGCCCCACCGGCGTTGGCAAGACCCTTCTCGCCCGCGCCGTCGCCGAGTTCATGTTCGGCGAGGAGGAGGCCCTCGTCCAGATCGACATGTCCGAGTACATGGAGAAGCACAACGTCTCCCGCCTCGTCGGCGCCCCGCCCGGCTACGTCGGCTACGAGGAGGGCGGGCAGCTCACCGAAACCATCCGCCGCCGGCCCTACTCCGTCGTGCTCCTCGACGAGATCGAGAAGGCCCACAGCGACGTCTTCAACATGCTCCTCCAGATCATGGAAGAGGGCCGCCTCACCGACAGCTTCGGCCGCCACGTCGACTTCCGCAACGTCGTCCTCATCATGACCTCCAACGTCGGCGCCGACGTCATCCACAGCCAGGGCGATCTCGGCTTCGTCCCCCAGACCACCGAGCAGACCTACGAAGGCATGAAGACACGCCTCATGCAGATCGTCGAGCGCCACTTCCGCCCCGAGTTCCTCAACCGCCTCGACGACATCATCGTCTTCCGGCCCCTCACCAAAGTGGACCTCAAGCAGATCGTGGACATCGAGTTCGGCCGCGTCGCCGGCCGCCTGGCCGACCGCGGCATCGCCATCGAGCTCACGGGGCCCGCCAAGGAGTTCCTCATCGACCACGGCTACAGCCCCGAGTTCGGCGCCAGGCCCCTCCGTCGCGCCATCGAGCGGCACATCGAGGACCCCCTTGCCGAGGAGCTGCTCCGCGAGCAGTACCCCGACGGCGCCGCGATCACCGTCCGCGTCCGCGACGACCACCTCTTCTTCGACACCGAGGACCTGCCGCCCGCCGAAGAGCCCGGCGAGCCCGCCGAAGCGACCGCCTCCTGACCCCCGCCAGCATCGGGGGCAACAGCGCCCACGACCTGCTGTTCCCCCTCCTTCGGGAGCGAGTCTGGCCCCGGATCCTGGGGAATGCCGATCCCTCGGTTTGGATCGCGCTTGTCCTCGCCATTGTCCTCGTCCTCGGTTCCACGCAGTACTTCAGCGAAGTGTGGGCCCGCCGCCGCAGGCAATTGGCACGCCTTTCTGCACG
>CAZDNN010000313.1:0-7677 GCA_964506385.1 uncultured Planctomycetota bacterium | reverse complement strand
TGATGATGTCGGTGAACCGCTCGGGCAGGTCCGCCGGGTCGGCGACGGCGAGGAACCGGTCCTCCGTCGTCTGGGCATTCCCGGCATCGCACACCCTGCGCAGCAGGTCCCGGGCATCGTCCCCCAGAGGCACACAGCACAACGGGATGTCGCGGGTACGAAACTCTGGGGCCAGCTCGTCCAGCAGGCGCAGGCGGCCGTAGTCCGCGATCGCATCGACGAAGGGTCTGTCGATGGCGATGGCCTTCTCTTCGAGCGGGATGCCGGCAGTCGCAGGGGTCGGGTGAGGGGCCTTGCCGTAGGCCTCCCGGTACTGCCTCGCATATTCGCGCGCGGTAGCGCGCTTGCCGTCCGGCAGATCGACACTGGCCGGCGGGTAGTTGCGTGGCTCGCCTGGGAACGGGCGCAGTCCGCCGTCGGTCAGGAGCAGGACAAGGGGGCGGATGGCCTTGCCGCTCGTCCGCTCGAGCTGCTCGAAGCGCTCGAGCGCGAGGGCCAGCGCCGCATTGATGTCCGTGTGCCATCCGTCGCGCTCGACGGCGTCGATGGCGTCCGCCAGCTTCTCGGCGATGCGCGGGTCCCGTAGCGGGAGGAGGCCGGCTTGCGAGCCAGGCACGTCGAGGAACTCCGCGCGCGAGCTGAAGGCGATCACGCCTACCAGAGGATACACGTCCCGCTCGGGGTCGCGGGCAAGGAACTGCGCGAGGCGAATGAAGTCCCGCGCCGCCGCCGCCTGGAAGTTGTCGGGGTCGCTGCCCGGGTCGAGCAGCTTGTCGGGGTCGCTCGGGTCGCGTGCGGGCTCGCCGTCAGGGCCGCGAAGAGGCTCCATACTCGACGACTTGTCGAGGATCAGCAGGGCCACGGGAAGCGCATCGCGGAAGGTGAGTTCGTCGCCCCCCGCGCGCTCCGAGGGAACGTGTCCCGCCTCTCTGCCACAGCCTACGGCACTCAGGAGTGCCACGGCGGCGAGCGCCAGCATGCCGCCTCGGGCTGATCGGCGACCGCGCGCGGTCATTCTCTCGCCCTCCGCTTCACCGTCACCCGCAGGGGTACCTTCGCTCGCGGCTGCCCGCCCACCGCGATGGTGGCCACGGCCGTATACGTGCCCTCGGCCACGACGTCGTAGATCCGGCCCCTCTCGGGATGCACGATGTAGTTCTTCGGCAAGGTGACTGTCAGGGCCAGGCGCAGGGGCTTCCCTGCGGCCACGGCGTCCGCGCTCGGCTTGGCCGCAGGCTTGGCGCCCCCGAGGGCGAGCCGTCGGTCGCCCTTCCTCATCTCGAACTTCGACCACGTGACCGAGACCTTCTCCTCGACAGGAGCGTCGGAGGTCACCGCGATCGTCTGGGGGCCGACGGTCGCGCCGGTGAGCCCCGTGCCGAAATCCACCTCGCGCGGCGCGACATTATAGGTGGGCGCAACCACCCGCGCAACCACCGCAGCCTCGGCCTTCGCGCCCTCCCACTCGCTGGGCCGGCAGGTCAACGCGAAGCGGTGGTCCCCGGGCCTGGCACGGGTGGAGGCGCTGGCCTGGAGCTTCACCGTCCCCGCTGCGTTGGCCGAGACGGTGAGGGGCTTGTCGAGCACCGTCAGCGTCGGCCGGGCCGTTGCGTCGATGGCGGTACCGACGGCGCCGATCGCAACGCTCACTGGCTGCTGCGAGTCGGTGAGCACCCGCACGGTGCCCACGCGGCTGCGGCCGCCGGCCACCAGCTTCCCGAGGTCCACCTTCGCAGGCTCCAGCCACAGGCGGATGGGCTCGACCGCGACTTCGAGCGTCAGGGTGGCTGACAGGGCGTGGGCCGTGGCATCGAGCGTGCAGCCATAGGTACCCCGGGCGGTGCCGGGTGGAATGTCGCGGACGACGAGGCGGACCGTGCGCTCGGCCTCGGGCGTCCGTGCCGACAGCTTCAGCGTCTCGGGCTCCATGGCAACGGCGAAGGGGAGGCGCTCGAGTGCCTTCGCCTGCTTGCCTTCGGCCGTGTAGCTCCCATCGCGCGGCGCGCCGAGGCTCACCTCGATGGGCTCCGTGGCGTTGGTGTGGAGGACGATGGGCGGGGACATCACGGCCTTGCCGCCGGCCTTGGCGCGAAGCTCCAGCGTATTCGGCTTGGCCCCGAGCGCCACGGTGATGACCCGCACGGAGACCTTGGTGGTCAGGGGCTTGAAGCCATCGGCCGACACGGTCAGCTCCCCGGTGTACGCCCCGCCAGGGATCTGGCTGACCACGGGATCGCGCTCGGGCACCACCAGGGTCTGGTGGCTGAGGTCAAGCACCACGGTGGCCTTGGCAGGCTTCCCCGCGCGCGTCGCGGCCTCCCCGTCCCACGCGGCGCGGACGCGGTCGGCGGGGATACTCCTGCCCCTCTCGCCCACCAGGTCCGAGGCGGCAAGTCGCAGAGCGACGGGGGTCGGGGAGTTCGTCGAGACGGTCAAGGCCAGAGCGGGGGTCCTCTTCCCGGCCGGGACATTGCCGAAGACGAGTTGGGGTGGATCGTGCTTGAGCCAGACGTCCTCGATCTCGACGGTCACGGCCCGGGTCACGTCGGGGCAGCCCGGGGCAGAGAAGACGACGGTGCCTGTGTACGCGCCCGGCCGGAACCGGCGGACGATGGGCTGGCCGTCGGGACGCGGTGTCGTCTGGTGGCTGAGATCGACGTGGACCTTGCCTGCCAGCGGCGCGCTGCTCTTGACCGTGGGCTTGCCCGCCCATTCGACCTTCACGCGGCCGGCCGGGATGGTGGCGCCGCCCTTCGTTCTGAGGGCGCCGGCGGCGTGGGTGATGGGGAGGGCGTCGGGTGAGTTGGTGGTGACGATCAGTGCCTGTGCCTGTGTCTTGGCTCCCGGCAGGGCCGGGGGGAAGGAGAGGGCTTCGGGCCTGGCGGTCAGTGCGATCGGGCTGACGACCACGGTGAGCGGGACCTGCGCCGACGGCCCCTGCGATGTGACGGCGAGCGTCCCCGAGTACTTCCCCGGCGGGAAGGGCTGCGCCTTGCCGCCGTCGCGGGGATGCCGCAGATCGACGTGGACGGTGGCCTTCGCGGGGGAGCCCTTGCGGGTCCGAGCGTTCGGCTCCCAAGTCACGCGGACCCGCGAGGAAGGGATCGTGGCGTTCGCCGGGCCGACGAGATCGGACGCCTTGCAGGAGAGCTTGAGCGGGACGGTGGCGTCGGTCTCCACGGGCAGTGGCTTCGAGGTCGCCTTCGCGCCTGCGACGGCAGGGCCGACTGTGGCGGCGCCGGCCCTGAGCGCGCACGGCCCGATCTCGGCGACGATGGCGATGGCGCCGCTCGCGACGGCACGAGGGGCGCCGTCGTCCCGCGCGAGGGTCGCGCGCCACGTCCCCTCGGCCTGGTACGTGCCGGGCTTCTGGGAGGGCGGAATGCCCCGGAGCGACGCCTCCAGCCGCGCCGGCCTGCCCGCCGAGGCGGCCGCAGGCGTGAACCGCGCCGTCCACGTGCCCGGCACGTCGCCGGGGGGCTGAAGCTCGATGGTGAGCGGGCGCGGGGAGTTGGTCGTCCACGAAGGGGCCGCTGCCTGGGGGAGCGTCGCGTCGCCGGCAGCCATGCCCTCGAGGGCGATCCGCTTAGGCCCCTTAACGACGATGGCGACCTGGACCTTCACCTGGCAGGAGCCGAGGGTCTCGCCGGTGTCCTTCTCCGTGAAGTCGAGGGTGCCTTGGTAGGGGCCGGCCAGCGCGTCGGCGGGGCAGCGGAGGCGGATCTCGATGCTCTGCTGGCGGGAGAGGCGGAACTCCGCGGGCTTCACGCCCACTTGGCTGGCGGCGATGGTGGGCCTCCTGCCGTCCACAGTGAATGAGAGATCGCCGGCTCGGGCCGCCACTTGCGCGGCCTGGCCCGGCTCGCACGAGACGGTCAGCGCCTTGGGCTCCGTGGCCTGGCCGGGTGTCACGATGCCGAGGTCCACGGTGGCGGAGCTCAGTCGGATGGGCGGGACGGTGACGGTGGCCTCGAAGGTCCGCTTCTTCGGGATGTCGCCCCGCTGGTCGCCCTTGCCGAAGGCGATCCGTGCGAAGCACGTGTGCTTGGCCCAGCGATCCTCGGCGGCGCGGGTCTCGCGGAGGATCCGCTCGGCCTCCGCGATGGGAAGGTGCCCGTCCCTCTGGGGCGTGTCCGGGACGAGGAGGAGCTGCCTGTCCCGCACGACGGGCACCATGTGGAACCATCGGCTCGCCGGGAGCTCGCCTATGCGCTCGAGCTTCTTCGCCGTCTGGAGGGGGACGACCATCCTGGCGTCGAGCTCGCCCAGCGCCTTCAGCAGGGCCTGGGGGCTTGGGGAGGCGGGCGCCGTCACGCGGATCTTCACGCTCACCGTCTCCCTGGCCAGGTCGTACTTGAGCCTGGGTGCGTCCTCCATGTACTCGAAGGTGACCGCGCGGCGCTCCAGGGCGCTCGCCTTCCATCGCTCGCGCCGGGTCGTCGGGCGGAGCGCCCACCGGCGACCGCCGGGCCGTGGGATGCGGAAGATCTTGATGAGGCTCGAGCCGCCGACGAGCCCCTGCGCATCGGCTTCTGCCGCGGGGTAAGGGTAGATGGCGAGATCCTCGAGGGCGGCGTGGACGTGGCCCCGAAGGAGCTGGACCTCGTGCCGCCGGCGGCTGGGCGGGAACCCGAAGAGGATCAGGTGCGAGACCGTGGCCTCGGGCGTGCGGGCGAAGCTCTCGTCGAGGCCGACCTTGGTGTAGTTGGCGACGTCGCGGAGGATCCTGGCCAGCTCGTCCACAAGCTGCTCCGGGTCGCCGACGATGGGATGGAACTCGCCGCCGCCGCCCGCCAGCTTGATCATCCGCCCGCGGTTGCGCGTCGGGGAGGAGAGCAGCTTGGCGAAGAAGCCCTTGGACTCCAGGTAGATGGTCTCCAGCCGCGCCCCCTTGGCCTTGATGGCCTCGGCGGCCTCCACCACGCGGCTCCACTTGCCGCGGCGGTTGACGTTGTCCTCGCCGTCGCTCAGGAAGACCACCAGGGTAACGCCGGCGTCTGGTTCGCCGGCAGGGATGCGGTCGTTGACGATGAGGAGGGGATCGAGGTAGTTGGTCCTCTTGCCGTTGAACTTGATGGCGGCGACGGTGTCGCGCAGGCTCTCGCGGTCGGCGTTGCTCTTGATGGTGAGGAAGCCGTCGGTCTCCTTGCGGGCATCCTCGCCGAAGCCGACGATGGCGACACGGGTTCCGTCGGGGGCAAGGGCGACGACGGTCTGCACGGCGGCAACGGTGTACCGCGCCTTGCTCCCCTGCATGCTTTGGGACTCATCGATCACCAGATGCAGCGTCAGCGGCGTGTCCTGCGCTGCGGCGGCAGTGCTCCCCCAGAGGGCCACAAGCAAGGCGACGAGGCGTCGTGCCGCCATGGGTAATCCCTCCTGCTGGTGCACCGGGCGGGAGCCAGGCGCGCCGCGTGCTGGCGAGGGTAGATCGCGACCTCCGGCCAGATGATAGGAGCCGCAGTGGCGGGTGTCAAGGGACGATGATCGCTTTCAGGATGCGCTGATTCCCCGCGTCGGCAACGAGCAGGCGGCCGTCGGCCAGTGCGGCGAAGCGGGTTGGGGCATCGAGCTCTACGGTCTCAATGGCGACGGGCTTCCAGCCCTCGCGGGTCGGCAGTATAGGGCTGCGCGGAGGAGCAGGCCAAGGACGTCGCGAGACATGGCGTGGATGTGGTGACGCGCCATTTTCGGATTTGCGCAAATCCGAAAATGGCTTGCCAGCCCCGCTGCCGCAGGCATGCCCCGTCAGGCGGTTTTGGCGGGCCGTTGCATTCGCCGTTCGGTCTGCTACACTATCGGTAGGCCGTACAGCAAGGAGATAGCCATCGACAGTCACGCACACCACCTTCTCTTCGTCGGGCTCGCCGTGCTCGCCTTCGGTGCATGTCGCGCGGCTAGAGAGCCGCACGCGAACCCAGGGCCATGGGCCGGCCGCTACGACGGCGTCGCCAAGCTCGGGCCAGCCCCCATCCTGACGGCGAAGCCGGAGCAGGCCTGGCGCTGGCGCGACGCAGCGGATAATCCCTACTCCGAAGCCTTCCGGAAGCACTTCACCTATGAGGGTGCCGAGGTCGAGGTCCGGTTCCCGAAGCGTGGCGAGACCTTCCGCTGCGCCATCAGGGCCAGGAAGCTCAAGCCCAACTTCGCCTACCAGGTGAAGCTCGTCGGCATGCCGCCATCGGTATGGCCGGAGAAGGGCGACGTGGCCACGAATCGGCGCCTCGGCGAGGTCGGCCGCTGGTGGCGGCGCGGCCCTGACGGCGGCAACGCCTATGTGTGGGACGACGAGGACAAGGATGAGATGGAGGCATATCTCCTCTTCGGCTACTTCGTGACCGACGCCGACGGCTCGGCGGACGCCGAGCTGACCCTCGACAGCTCCTACCACGTGCTGTGGAAGGTGAGCCAGTGGCCCGCGGCCGAGGTGGACAGCAAGCCGACGTCCCACCAGATCGTCGCGAAGGCGCGCAGCTACGGCTACGACCAGGACTTCCCGACGGCCACGATCGAGCTGTACGCTGAGGCGCAGTACGGCCGCCCCGCGAAGGGCACGGTCCGGCTGTCGCCCGGGCGATACCAGTGCTTCCTCCTGCTCACCGAGGAGAGCTTCCACGCCTGGGGGGACGACGGCGGCGACTGGGCCGCGGCCCTGGCCGCGCCCATCGAGTTCACCATCGCCGAAGCACCGGCCCCGGAAGGCAAGGAAGGTGAATAGCGGAGCCGCGCTCCCGACCATGGCAGTGGGCCGCGGATTCCCAGGAGATGCCCCGATGCGCGTGATCGTGCGTTGTGCCGCCATTGTGCTGGTTCCCTGCTTTATCGCAGTGGGCGCGTGGGCCGACGGCTTCAAGCCAGGCCCCGGCTGGGTCCGGCTCTTCGACGGCAAGTCGCTCAATGGTTGGAAGCCCTATGGCCGCGGCGAGAGCGCCTGGCGCGCCGAGGACGGCGTGCTCGCCAATCCGCGCCGCAGCGTCAACCTCTACACCGAGAAGACCTTCAGGAGCTTCCAGCTCCACGTCGAGTTTAAGATCAACAGCAGGGGCAACAGCGGTGTCTACCTCCAGGGCCGCAAGGAGGTCCAGATCCTCGATTCCTTCGGCAAGGACGACGACGAGCTCAAGCACTGGGACTGTGGGGGCATCTACAGCCGCTACGCCCCGAGCACCAACGCCTCGAAGGCTCCCGGCGAGTGGCAGACGCTGGACGTCACGGTCCGCGGCGACACGGTCACCGTGGTGCTCAACGGCAAGACGGTCATAGACGGCAAGGAGGTCAAGGGCGAGACAGGCGGGGGCCTCAAGGGCAGGCAGTCGGCCGTCATGCTCCAGGGCGACCACGCGCCCGTCTGGTACCGCAATCTCTGGATCAAGCCACTCGAGTGAGCTTTCGCAGAGGGGGCATGTTCCCCTCCACAATCGTTCTCGTCCTCGTCCTCGTCGTCGTCCTCGATTCCTCTTCTTTCTCTTCCTCTTTCCCTCTCTCTCCCCGAGGAGCCCAGCGTGAAGCAGACCGCCCTCGTCATCGTCCTGTGCCTCATCGTCACGGTCCTCGCCTCGTGTGGTCGCCCGTCGTCTGGCACCGCCTTCCAGCCCGGCCCCGGCTGGATCCCGTTGTTCAACGGCAAGGACCTCAGCGGCTGGAAGCTCGTCGGGCGCTATCCCTCCGACTGGCGCG
>CAZDNN010000312.1:0-7683 GCA_964506385.1 uncultured Planctomycetota bacterium | reverse complement strand
GGCAGCCGCGCCGGCGCCGAAGGCGGCGGCCGCACCCACACCTTCGGCATCAGCCACCCCGCCACCAAGCTCAAGGGCAAGGCGGTCTATGCCCGGTCGGATGTGAGGGTATCCGGCGGCAAGGCGATCCCGCGAAACGGCGTCTAGCCTGGGGGGATGCGCGAACGGCCTCGAAGCCAGCGCGCCGCGCGAGACCCATGCGTGCTGGCGCCGTTCAACTGGCGACGAAGTCGAGTCTGACGGCGTATCCGAGGCGGCGGAGGAGGGCCTCGCAGTCCTCCCAGAGCAGACCGAAGGCGCGGACGTCGGCGAGGCCGAGGCGGGCGACGGCGTCGCGGACGGCGGGGAGGTCGGACTCGGGGAAGTCGGCGTGCATCATGGCGGTCTCGGCCCAGTCCACGAGGTCGGCGAGGGCGATCTCGTGGCGGAGATAGGCCATGAGCTTGCTCGCGACGGTGTGCCTATCGACGACCATCCTCATCTCCCTTCACCCGTCGGTGCCCGCGGTCCACGGGGAACTTCTCGTGGATCTCCACGAGGTCGCCGGTCGGGTCGCAGATCTCCTGGTGGAAGCGGGTCGTGTTCTCCTCCGCGTCCACTTCCTTGACGTATCGGGCGCGCCAGCCGCCTCTGCCCGAGACGTCGCACCAATAGCGTCTGCCGCCGGAGGGCGTCTTCTCCCAGTTGCCGAACTTCCGTTCGTTGGCAGCGCGCTTGCTGCTCACGGCTCCCTCGCATACAACTCCATTCCATGAGCCATGATACGTCCCCGGGGCGCGGATGTCAACCTGGTGGCGGACGGGCTCGCCTCGCCCGCCGGCCGGCGGGCTGAGGAGTGCGCAGGTACAGACCGAAACTGCGGACGTGTCAGGATGTCCAGGCGAGCGATGTCGCAGGGCGCGATGGCGAGCCGGGGGCCCGCTCGTTCGGAGTCGCGCGGTGGGGCCGCAATCGGTAGACTACGCAGCAGCCAGGATCGATACGGTGTGAAGGGGCAAGCGAGGAGTGTGCTCAGCCGCCGCGAGTTCATGTCGCTGCTGGGGTCGGGCATGGGGGCACTGGCTCTTGGCCGGGGTCGGGCCGGGGCGGGCGAGGCCACGGAGGGCGACCGGCGCCCGAATATCGTCTTCCTGCTGACCGACGATCAGCGGGCTCGGACGCTGGGCGTGGACGGCCACCCGGTGATCCGCACGCCGAACCTCGATCGCCTTGCCGCCGAGTGAGGGCGGCGGCAATCGCATGAAGACCCCCGCCAACACCGTGCCCCGGCTGCGGGACCATCCCATCTGCGGCGGGCTCTGTCGCAACGGGAACGTCGCGTCCCCGAGGCGACCGCCACCGACCCCAGCCCCCACATCCCCATGCGCGTGCTGCCGCAGGCGAAGCGCCGACGCTGCTACATCTACGACTACACCCGCGAGCAGTGCCTCGAGCACCACGTCCGCTACTACCAACTCATCACGGGGGTGGACGCCGTGGTGGGCCGGCTTCGCGCGAGCCTCGAGCGGCGGGGGCTGAACGGCAACACCTGCCGCGAGGCCGACGTGGACTTCGCGGGCAGGCAGCCCGTCTTCGAGCAGCTCTTCGACCTGCGCAACGACCCCCGCGAGGAGACGAGCCTGGCGGCCGACCCGCAGCACGCGAAGACCCTCGCCGAGCTGCGGCGGCGCTGCGCCGAGCGATCGGCCGAGATGATCGCGCGGCGCAGCGCCTTCAGGCAGTCACACACGTAGGGCGGCCGGCGGGTTCCCTCTTACTGATAGTGGTAGTAGTGATAGGTGTACTGGAAGGTCGCGGCCTTGCCGGCCTCGACGGTGGCCTCCCAGTGGATCTGGCTGAGGGGGTTGACGTGGAGCCACCACCAGGGCCAGCCCCATCGCCACCAGTAGTAGCCCTCGAAGGCGAGGTCGGCGCCCTCGACGGTGTTCGAGCGGAGGATCTTCCCGTCGTCGCTGGCCTCGGTGACCGCGCCGACGATCTGGCGCTTGACGGAGAGGCGGACGGGCTTGGTCTTGAAGTTCGTCAGCGTGAGCTTGCCGCGGACGGTGACCTTCGTGTAGTGGTGGCCGTTGAGGGTGAGGGCGTTGCGCTTGCGCTCGACCTCGGCCTCCTCCTTCTTGGTGTTGAGGTCCACGGCGATGGTGATGGGCAGGTCCACCTTGTTCTTGATGCTGGTGAAGGTCATGAGCTGCTGGCCGAGGGGGGTGGTGCCTCGGAAGACGGTGGCGGGGCCTGTGGTCCAGGGTGCCTTGCCGGTGTTGGTGAGGCGGATCTTGTGCATGGCCTTGGCGCCGGTGAGGCGCCGGGCGAGCTCGCGCTGCTGCGAGCTGCTGACGTGGCGCCAGAGCTCCCGCGGCGGTACGAAGGGCACCTCCCATACGTAGACGTCCTCGTAGGGCACGGTGACGTCGAGGAGGTGGACGACGGCCCTGTCGCCCTTGCGGAGTGAGACGTCGGGGAGGTCGTAGAGGAAGAGGTCCTCCATCTGCCCCTCGGCCGGGATGTTCGGCCCGCCTGCCGGCTGTGGGGCGGCCTGGATGGTGGGGGCGGCGCGCTGGCTCATGATGGCGTTGCTCATGAAGTCGAGCTGGCTGCCGGAGCCGCCTTGCGCGGGCGGACGGAAGTAGCTGCTCAGGCGCAGCCCCGTCTCGCGGAGTGCCACGGGCGACACGCTGCCCTTCATGATGAAGCTGGGGACGCCGACGACGAGGCGGAGGTGTGCGCTCTCGAAGTCGGCGAGGTCGTTGATGATGGTGCCGCGCAGGGTGATCCTGGCCTTGCCGCCGTCGAGCAGCTCGACGCGGTAGCTGGGGATCCAGCGCACGCCCTTCTGGAGGTAGACCATCCCGACGGTGGCCTTGCCTGCGAGCGGCTTGCCCTTGGCGGCGGCGTGGAGGGCGATCTCGCGGACCTCCCTGGTCTCGGTGTGGGTCGTCGCGGGGTTCTTGTCGGCGAGCGAGATGCCCCGGATGTTCGCCCGCTGGACGAGCTCGACCCCCTTGTCGGTCTCGATCATCACGAAGGAGGCCTGAGTGGTGACATCGTCGGTGCGGGTCTCGCGGGTGGTGGTGGCCGGGATGCGGCGGCCCGTGTAGGGGTCGTAGCGGTGGGGGGTGGTGTGGACGACCTCGGATTCGCGGTCCGTCTTGTGCTCGAGGATGCCGCGGAGCTTGCCGGTGTGGACGATGGGCTGGCCGTCCTTGACGTCCTCGGTGATGGTCACCTGCTTGCCGACGTTGGCCTGAATGATCTCCTCGAAGGTCAGGCAGGGCCGCGACTCCTCGGAGTCGACCATGCCCGACTTCACGATGTCCACCTGCGCCCCGTCGCGCTCGACGAAGGACCAGAAGGTGCCGAGCACGGGCACAGGGACCTCGCGGGTGCGGCACCAGCCGTCCTTCAGCTCGGCCTCGCCTTTGGCCATGACGAGGACGTGGCCGTCCTTGAAGACCGTGAGGTCGGTGATCTTCGGCTCGAAGTCGCCCGCCGATGCCGCGCTCCAGCCGAGAGCGATCAGGACCGCCAGCATCGCCGCCATCGTCCTTGCCCTTGCCGTCATCTCACGCCCCTTTCCTGCGGGAGGGTCTGCCGGGCCGCGTGTCGCCGCAATCGGCCCGTCGGCGGGACGCGCTCCCGGCACGCTGTCCCGCCCACAGGCGGCATTCTACCACACGCGCGCCCTCGCGTGGTCAGACGGCCTGGAAATGCGTGTAAGGAGTCTGTCAGACCCGTGCCGCGCGATCTGTTGAGAGCCGTCGGCTCGGCGAGTAGGCTCCTAGCAGCCCGTGGCAGAAGTCCGTTCGGACTGCGTGCGGGTCTTCGGGCCGATCTCCGCGTTGCGAGATCTCGACGAATCCACCGATTCGCCTGCGATCTCGCGCCTTGACCTCGGCCCGAATCCCTCGCACTCGTCTGCGAAGGACTTCTGCCACGGACTGCTAGGGGCACGGCTGCGGGACTCTGCCCTGATGCTCTCCGATCCCCCTCAGAGGCAGGTGATCGACCGCCTCGGCCGTGGCCACCGGCCCGTCCACATGGCCATCTACCCCCACAAAGAGGGTGGCCTCGCCTACGCCTGGATCTGGCGGCGGAACTGAGCTGCCTCCGGCCGTGAGGTACCAGGGACCTCACAATGACCGGAACGGCCTCTCGCGCAGTGCCGGTCGTGGTCCTGGCTGCCGCCATGGTCTGCGACGCCTTCGCGGCGCCGAAGGCCGCCAGGACGGAGAAGGCGACGTTCGGCATGGGGTGCTTCTGGTCGAGCGGGCCCAGAAGCTCTCGTGCGGCAACGTCGCGTGCAGGATCGACGACACAGCGCAGCTTGGGGAGACGTGTGGGCTAGGGCGCTGATTGCACACTTCCAGAAGTGTGCAATCAGCGCCTCAGACCCGTCACCCCAGCGCCTCCACGGCGAGGGCCACGTGCGTGCCGAGCGGAGCGACGCTCTGCACCGGGCTCCACCCGATGCGGCACGGGGCGCGGCTGACTCGCACGCACACCCGCCTTTTCATAGAATATCTGTCCGTGGACCATCGCACCGTGTGTTGATGCAGGAGACGCGAGGATGGCAAGAGTGGCGCGGATGCTGGTGTTGACGCTCGCCGTCAGCGTGGCTATCGGAGCCTGGGCGACCGCCGCGGAGATCCCGCCGCCTGACCCGACGAACAAGCCCGACGGCTACACCAACACCCCCATGTCGCCCGGCACGAAGTGGCATATCCACGACCCCAATCGGCCCCAGCCCAAGTGGGTCCAGCCCCAGTACGACGGGGAGCCGGTGCCGCCGCCCAAGGACGCGACCGTGCTCTTCGACGGCGACGACCTCGACCACTGGAAGAACAAGCAGTGGAAACTCGAGGACGGCGCAATGGTCTGCACGAAGGGGCAGCAGGAGAGCACCGCCCAGTTCGGCGACGTCCAGCTCCACGTCGAGTTCCTGATCCCCAAGGGCATCAAGGGCAAGGGGCAGGGCGCGGGCAACAGCGGCGTGTTCCTCATGGGACGCTACGAGGTCCAGGTGCTCGACTGCTACAGCAGCCGCACCTACCCCGACGGGATGTGCGGCGCCATCTATGGCCAGAGCCCGCCGCTGGTCAATGCCTCTAAGCCGCCGGGGACGTGGCAGAGCTACGACATCCACTTCATGGCCCCCGTCTTCAAGGACGGGAAGCTAGAGCGTCCCGGCTACATCACCGTCCTGCACAACAACGTGCTCGTGCAGGACAACTGGGAGATCAAGGGCCTGACCCACTGGAAGACGGTGCCCCGCTACAAGCCCCACGGGTCGAAAGGCCCTATCCGTCTCCAGGCACACGGCGCCCCCATCCGCTACCGTAACATCTGGGTCCGCCCACTCGAGATGAAGCTCGGCCCTGGGGCCGCGAAGAAGTGACGCTCCGCTGCGGCTCCACGAAGCCGCCACCCTGATGAGGTGTCTGTCGATGCAAGCGCGCGCCTGGTGTGCTGTGGCTGTTGCCATGGCCATCCTGCTGTCCGGCGGCGTGCCGTGCGAGGCGCGGGGCAAGCCGCCCGTGCCCGACCTCATCCGGGGCGGGACGAAGGACGACAAGCACGACTGGAATCTCGGCCCCACCGGCGCCAGGGGCTGGATCTGGGGCTGGAACCTGGAGACCACCGACAGCCGCCAGATCCTCATCACGAAGGTGGACAAGGGCTCGCCGGCCGACGGCGTGCTCGAGGCCGGCGACGTCATCCTTGGCATCGACGGCAAGCCCTTCACTGCCGACGCCCGCAAGAGCATCGGCCGCGCCATCACCCAGGCCGAGACCCCCGAGGGCAAGGGCATCCTGAGGCTGCTCCGCTGGCGCAAGGGCAAGCAGCAGGACGTGCAGCTCACCATCAAGGTCCTGGGCCGCTACCCCGACACGGCGCCCTTCGGCTGCGCCAAGTCCCGCAGGATCCTCGACGCCGGCTGCCGCCACATCGCCACGCACATGAAGGGCGGCATCGATGGCAAGATCAACGCACTCGCTCTCCTGGCATCGGGCAAGCAGGAGTACCTGGGCCTCGTGAGGGACTACGCCCGCCAGCTCGGGCCGCCCGACCTGAAGCTCAAGCTCTACGGCGGCGGCGGGATGGTGTCATGGCACTGGGGCTACGCCAACCTGCTCCTCACCGAGTACTACCTGGCCACCCGCGACGAGGCGGTGCTGCCCGCGATCCGCGAATACTCGACCAACCTCGCGAAGGGGCAGAGCGGCGTCGGCACCTGGGGACACGGCATGGCGTGGCCGGCACTCAACGCAGGGAAGCTGCACGGCAGCCTCGGCGGATACGGCGCCCTGAACCAGGCGGGCCTCGTCTGTCACCTCTCGCTGGTCCTGGCGTACAAGTGCGGGGTGAAGGACAAGGTGGTGAGGGAGGCGATCGAGCGGGCCAACACCTTCTTCGGCTTTTACGTCGGCAAGGGCTCCATCCCCTACGGCGACCACCGGCCGGGGTGGCAGGTCCACGACGACAACGGCAAGAACTCGATCGCCGCCATCCTGTTCGACGCCCAGGGCCACGACGCGGGGAGGCGGTTCTTCTCCAGGATGACGGTGGCCTCGTACGGCGAGCGGGAGCGGGGGCACACGGGCAACTACTTCAGCTTCCTGTGGGGCCCGCTCGGCGCGGGCCGCGCCGGGCCGAAGGCGGCGGCGGCCTTCCTGAAGGAGCTGCGCTGGTACTTCGACCTCGCGCGCCGCTGGGACGGCAGCTTCGCCTACCAGGGCGGCGCGGGCATGGGCGGGGGCGAGCACAAGTATGGGAACTGGGACTGCACGGGCGCCTATCTGCTCGCCTACGCGCTGCCGCTCAGGAAGCTCCACGTCACCGGGAAGGCCGCGAGCGGCGCCAGGCCGCTGACGGGGGAGGAACTGGAGGCAGTGGTCGAGGCGGGCCGGGGCTTCAGCTCCTGGGACATGGGCATCGAGCCGTACCGCCAGAAGAGCGAGGAGGAGCTCATTGAGTGCCTCGCGAGCTGGTCGCCAGCGGTGCGCCACAGGGCGGCGACGGCGCTGGCGGAGAAGGAGGGAGACCCCGTGCCTCAGTTGGTCCGCATGCTGGGGAGCGGCACCCTCGACGCACGCTACGGCGCCTGCCAGGCACTGGGCGCCCTGAAGGGGCGGGCCGCCGCGGCAGTGCCCGCGCTCATCAACGCGCTGGCCCACCGCGACCTGTGGCTGCGCATCCAGGCCTGCTACGCCCTCGCCTCCATCGGCGGGCCGGCGAAGGAGGCCGTGCCGACGCTGCTCAGGATGGCCGCTCGGGCCGACGAGGGCGACCCCAGGGAGTTCATGCAGCGCTACCTCTGCTTCTGCCTCTTCTATCCCGGCGGGGCGCTCCGCATGCGCGGGCTTCTCGCCGAGTCGCTTGACGGTGTGGACCGCCGGCTGCTCCACCCCGCGGTCGTCAAGCTGCTCCAGAACCCCGATGGCCGCGCTCGCGGCGCCGTCGGGACCGTCTACAAGCATCTCAGCTACGAGGAGATCCGGCCTCTGCTCCCCGCCGTGCTCGAGGCCATCGAGAAGCCCGCGCCGAGCGGCGTGATGTTCGCCAGCGGCATCCGCCTGCGCGGCCTCGAGTTGCTGGCGAAGCACCGCATACGCGAGGGCATGCCGCTGTGCATCCAGGTCATGGAGATCGAGAAGTGGGGGAGGCGGCACCGGATCAGCGAGTGCC
>CAZDNN010000311.1:0-7749 GCA_964506385.1 uncultured Planctomycetota bacterium | reverse complement strand
GAGCGCGCCCACGAGCACGGCGGTGGCGATCGCCGCACCCGCGACCACACCCAGGTGGGTGCGCCAGTAGAAGCGCAGGCTGCGTCGGATCAGCGTGGAACGCTTCATCATCGGTCAAGCGCCTTGCGGCACGAGGGTGCCGTCGCGCAGCTCGAGGACGCGCGACATGCGCCGCGCGAGCTCGAGCGAATGGGTCACGACAACGAGGGCGACGGCTTCCTCGCGGTTGAGCTCGACGAGCAGGTCGGTCAGCGTGTCGGACGAGGCGCGGTCGAGGGAGCCGGTCGGCTCGTCGGCCAGCAGCAGTTTCGGCTGATTGATCAACGCCCGAACGACGGCCGTGCGCTGCCGCTCGCCGCCGGAGAGCTGGCCCGGACGGTAGTCGAGCCGCTCGCCGATGCCGACGCGCCCCAACAGGCGCCGCGCCCGCCCCTCGGCCTCCTGCCCCGAGGCGAGGCTCCCGCCGGCCAGGGTAGGGACGAGAACGTTCTCCAGGACGGTGCACTGGGGGAGCAGGTGGTGGAGCTGGAAGACGAAGCCGATTTCGCGGTTGCGGATGGCGGCGAGTGCGTCGTCGCCGAGGGTCGCCAGGTCGCGGCCGTCGAAGACCACGCTGCCCGAGGTCGGGCGGTCGAGGGCACCGATGAGATTCAACAGCGTGCTCTTGCCCGAGCCCGACGGCCCGACGATCGCGAGGGCCTCGCCCGCCGCGACGCGCAGCGACACGCCGTCGAGCACCAGCGGCCCCTCGTCCTCGCCGTAGCGCCGGGTCACGTCGGTCAGTTCGACCAGCGGCGTGGCGTCGCTCATGGCGGCGATTCCCCCTGGCTGACGGCCGTTTCGTAGACGGCGGCTACCTCCCGCGCCATCCGCTCCTCGGTGAAGCGCCCGGCGACGGCCTCGCGCCCCTGCTGGCCCAGCTCGCGGGCGCGTCCCGGATCGGCCAGCAGCTCCGCGAGGGCCTCGGCGAGCGACGCGGGGTCCTCCGGCTCGCACAGCAGCCCGCCGCCGACCGCCTCGATCAGCTCGGGAAAGGCCCCACGGCGAGGCAGCACGACCGGCACGCCGGAGGCCCACGCCTCCAGCACGTACATCCCGAACGCCTCGGGATGGCGGGCCGGCACCGACAGCACGGAGACGCGCCGCAGGAACTCCTGGCGGGCGGCCCGATCCAGGTTCGGCAGCCCGTCCACGTCGTCCGCGAGCCCCGCGTCGAGCAGCCGCTCCCGCGTCTGCTTCAGATACGCCTCGTCCTCCGCCGTCCAGCCGCCGGCCGCGATCAGCCGGAGGCTGCGGAACTCGGGACGCTGCTTGAGGAGGATGAAGGCCTCGATCAGGATGTCGAGCCCCTTGGCCGAGCACATCCGCTCGAGGAAGCCGATGGCCGGCGGGTCGGGCGGCGTCTCGGGCGGCCCGTAGCCCTCCGCCGCGATGCCGCTGTAGACCACCTGGACGCGGTCGTCAGAGAGGCCGAGCCGCTCGCGCATGGCGTCGGCGTAGTAGCGGCTCACGGCGACGAAGGCGGCCACGTGCTCGGCGCGCTCGCGGATCATCCCCCACGCCTCGCCGCGCCACGGCTCGGGGAGGGCGTCGAGGAAGATGTCCTCATCCTGGAGCAGGCAGACCACCGGCGCGCCCAGCGCGTCGCGGATGCGATGGGCGAGGCCGATGAGGATGACGTTCGACAGGCAGACGACGTCGGGCGGGAGCTCGTCGGCGAGCCAGGCGACGAGGCGGTCGAGCTCCTTGACCTGGTGGCCGTGCTCGCCGCGCAGCATGGAGAGGGTCGTCTCCGCGAGGGTCCGCGCGTCGGTCATCCCCGCTTTCCCCGCTGCCCACCGCAGAAGCGTGGGCGAGTCGAACAACTGGTCCACCCATCGCGGCGTCTTGCGGAACAGGGCTGACTTCTGCTGGAGGTAGACGTTGATCCCGCCGAAGAACACGGGGTTCGTCTCCTCGGGCCCTGGCTCATCGCGCTGAAGAGGGAGATAGAGCGGGACGCTCATGGCGTCGTGGCCCATTCGCCGCAGGGCGCGCAGCAGGCCGGCATCGCGCATGCAGTTCTCGCAGTAGAAGCTGCCGCCGGACCCTGGCATCAGGTGTGCGATCCGCATGAGGCACGCTCACTTTCCTGCGCCGAAGGCATAGACGCCGCCGTCCTCGGCGCCCACGACCACCATCCCGCGCGCCACGGCCGGCGACGCCACGATCGGCGCGCCGACCTCGAAGGCCCACAGCTCCTTCCCGTCCGCCAGCCGCACGACGTAGAGCCGGCCGTCGTCGGAGCCGAACACGACTCTGTCGCCGCAGACCACCGGCGAGCTGTCCACTTTCTGCCTCGCCTGGAACGCCCAGAGCCGCTTGCCCGTCTTGCGGTCAAGGCAGTGCAGCCGCTTGTCCCTCGAGCCGACCAGCACGCGGTCGGCGGTGACGGCGGCCGAGGCGAAGAACGGCTCGTCCTTGTCGGCGTAGCGCCACAGCACCTTGCCCGCGGCGACGTCGATGCAGAGGAACTCGTTCCCGTAGTTCCCGACGAAGGCGTGCGTGCCGGCCAACGCGGCCGACGCGGCGATGTAGGAGCCCGTGTCCACCGAGGTCAGCTTGCGTCCGTCGGCGACCGAGACGGCGTGGACGTGCGCGTCGCAGCCGCCGAAGACCGCGCGGCCGTCCGCCACCGCCGGCGCCCCGTTGACGTAGCTGTCGGTCTCGTAGCGCCAGACCGCCTTGCCCGTCGCCGCGTCCACGCAATGGAGGCGGCTGTCATAGCTCCCCACGAGGATCCAGGTCGCATCGCCTTGGGGCGCCCGCGTCCAGTTGGCGGCGCCGAGGATGCGATCGTCGGTCTCGTAGGCCCACCGGCGCTTCCCCGTCGCCGCATCGAGGGCATAGAGGAAGCCGTCCCCCGACCCCACGTAGACCGCGCCATCGAGGACCAGGGGCGGGGCCTCGACGGGATCGCCTGTCTTGTACGCCCAGACCTTCTTCCCGCTGGCCAGATCGAGGCAGTAGAGGTGCAGGTCATCGGACCCGACGAACACCCTGTCGCCGACGATCGCGGCCGACGACCTGACGGCATCGCCGGTCTTGAGCCGCCAGAGCAGCTTCAGCCGCTCCGGCAGCTTCCCCTGAGCCACGCCGAGCAGCGCCGGGCCGCCCCGGAACATAGGCCAGTCCGCGCCCGGCTCGGGCTCGCCCGCGCGCGCGCGCACCCCGGCAAGAACCAGGATCGCCACGGACAAGCTGATGAACTGTCTCATGCTCGCATGCTATCAAGGGCGCCGCGCAAGTGCAAGCAGAGACGGCGGCGGGAGGAACGGGCATCGGGCGGGGGCGCACTTCCTCCACCCTCAGAGGCGCTCGCCCCCCACCATCGGCGCAACCCGCTCCAGGGCCGCCGTCGTGAAGACGAGGGGGTAGAGACGCTCGTAGTACCAGAGCCTGGCGAAGTAGAACCCGATGGGCGATGGCGCGAAGACGCGGCCGCGGTCGGTGCGGTCAACGAGCCAGGCCGAGCCCCTCGCGACGGCTTCGTCCAAGCCATCGGCGGTCCGGGGCGTCACGGAGAGAATGCGCGCCAGGGCGTCCACGGCTAGCGCCGTCTCCTCGATGGATGGTCCCACGCCGGGTGCGCCGCCCCACCCGCCGTCGCCGCCCTGCGCAGCCAGCAGCCACCGGACGCCCCTGGTCAGCATCTCGGCGACGCCGGGAGCGTCGGGGCGGACGAGCGCGCTGAGAGCCTGAACGACGCGAGCGGTGCCGAAGACAGGGTTCTCCTCTTCCGGCGCGGCCTCATTGCCGAACCACAGCGGGACCCAGGCCCCGTCAGGACGCTGGACGTCTGCCAGGCAGGCGAGCGCGCGGGACGTGGCCGGCCGGGCGCGGGAGCGGAGGTCGGGGCTGATGTCATCCTGCCAGGCGTGAATTGCCATGAGCGCGTGAGCAGTGAGGTCCGCGCCGCTGCGGTCGAAGGGCAGGCGGCCCCAGCCGCGACAGAAGGTGGGGATGCCGCCGTCGCGATTCTGGAGGCCGAGCAGCCAGCGGATCGCGGCTTCGGCGGCCGGCAGGATGCGGTCGTCGCCGATGCCGAGGCTTCGCAGCGCGAGGAGCGCGCCCGATGTGTCGTCGGCGTCGGGCACCCCGCCCGACAGGTCGGTCCACGCCCAGCCGCCGGGGTCGGCGTTCGTGAAGGGGTGGACCTCGCGGTGCTGCTGGGCGAGAAGCCAATTGAGGATGGCGCGACGTTCCTCAACGGGCACGCGTTCGGCGAAGTCTGGCGCGCCGGCGAGGGCGTTGACTGCGAGGGTGGTCACCCAGGTGGCCAGGTTGGTGTCGATGGGCCAACTGCCGTCGTCGCGGAGGGAGTGGCGCAGGAACTCGACGGCCTTCGCCGCGACGGGGAGGGCGCCGAGGCCCGCGGCCGCGAGGTTCATGGTGACGAAGCTCGTGAGCGGGGTGGCTTCGAGGTAGCCGCCGCTGTCGGGCTGCATGGCCGCGAGCCTGGCGAAGGCCTTCCTGCGGCTCAGTGTGCGGGCGAGCCGTGTGACGGGATTGCGGGGCGGGAGATGGCAGAAGCGGGCGTGGCCGATGGCGACGAGCGCAGGGAGTGCGTAGCTGACGACCGGCACACGGAGGAACTTGAGCCACGAGTGGGGCACTGCGGCCAGCTCGAAAGGCAGCGGCGCGACGTGCCGCCAGGCCGCCCTCCCCTCGCCCAGCTTGCCGGCGAGCGCGCAGGTGGCGAGGATGGGCACCGAGAAGGTGCGGTCGGCACCGTAGCGGTCGGAGACGGCCTCGGCGAGCCACTCCGCATCGAGGCCGCCGGCGGCGCGCTCGACCCAGCGTGCCGCACGCTCGACGGTCTCGCCGTGCTCGCTCTCGGCGCCGGTGACGGCGAAGGCGCACCAGCACAGGACGGTGGTCGAGATGTTGCTGCGGCTCAGGATGCTGTCGCCCCAGCCGCCGTCATCGTTGGCGTGGTCCGCGAGCCAGCGTGTGCCGCGGCGAATGAGGTCGGCGTGTGCCTCGCGACCGACGAGTGCGAGCGCCGAGACGGCCGTGGCGGTCGAGAGGGCGCTGCTGCACAGCTCGCCCTCCCAATGGCCGCTGGGCAGGCGCTCGGCGAGCAGGCTCTCGCGGGCGTTCGCCAGGGTCTCGTCGAGTGCTGCTCGATCGATGTCCATACGCTACGTGCTCAGATGCCCGAGTGCGAGCAGGCCATAGAAGAGGTATTCGCAGTCGAGGGCGTCGTCGGCCCAGGAGCCGTGGAAGCCGCCGCGATGGTCCCACAGGGTATCGAGGAAATCGAGGCACGGCTCGCGGAGGCCGTCGAGCGGGGCGCCGACGGCGGCGAGCGCGTGGAGGGCGATGGCCGTCGAGAGCAGGTCGGGCAAGGGCGCGGCAGGGGCGGCGAGGAAGCCGCCCGAGGCCATGCATCGAGCCCGGATCCATTCGCCCGCCTCATCAGGCACGCCCTGGCCGAGATGCCGCAGGCTCACGACCGCGGCGGCCGTGGCGGGGGTGGTGCCGACGGCTCTGCCTCGCTCGTTGCCATACCCGCCATCGCCCGAGCGCAGGCTCTCGAGGCAGGCCACCAGGCCAGGGAGGTCGGGCAGCTCGGACTCGCAGTCGCCCCACGCGCCGAGACCGAGGAAGCAGCCATAGGCGGTCCCGCGCTCGGCGCCCGGCACGGGGCTGAAGCCGCCGTCGGGCGTGCGGAACACGCCGAGCCGGTCAATGACCGCGGCCGTGACATCGGCGGGCGCGCCGCCCGCGACACCCGCCCAACATCGGGCAAGGCAGCACAGGTGAACGAAGTCGAGGCCCTCGCCGTCGCCGAAGCCGGCGAGATGGGAGCGGACGCGCTCCTGCGGGACCTCCTCGCCGAGGGCGCGCAGGCCGTCGAGACCAAAGACCGTGTAGTAGAGGTCGCTGGCGTCGGAGCGGCCTCGGAAGCCGCCGTCGGGGTGAAACTGGGAGCAGAGGAAGTCGCGGACGAGGCGTGTGGAAGGGCCGAGGAGGGCGGGCGCGCGGCGAGCAGCATCGAGCATGGCTTGCCGCAGGGTCACGGCATCAGCCCCCGGCGTCGATTTCGTTGAAGATCTTGCCGACGACGCGGCGGAGCAGGCCCTTGAGGCTGGGGCTGCACAGCGGCTGGAGGGCGCGGATGGCGCGGAGCTTGTGGGCCTCCAGGAGATCGCGGGCGGCGTCCTCGGCACCGAGGCGGTCGAGCACGCGCTCGACCTCGTGCCGCGTGGGGCTGGCGTGCCAGGGCAGGCGCCAAGTGGTGGCCAGCAGGTCGCGGAGGTCGCCCTCGGCGCGCTGCCATGCCAGGGCGAGGACGAGCGACGGGCTTATGGCGCCATCGCGCTCGGCCTCGCCGCGGAAGTCGGCGAGCTCGTCTCGGATCTGGTAGGCGATGCCGAGCGCCTCGCTGTACTCGTGAAGCAGCGGCCCCGTCTCCTCGTCGGCGCCGCCGAGGATCGCGCCGAGCCGCAGCGCCACCTCGAAGGCGGGCGCCGTCTTCTGCCGATAGATGTCCAGCACCTGTTCGGGCGCCAGAGGCCGAGGCTCGCGCATCCAGGCCAGCTCCTCCCCCTGGCCGATGCACAGGCTCCTGTGGCCGGCGCTGGCAACGCCGAGCATGGCCGCCTGCCGCTCGGGCGGCGCGCCGCACTGGGCGATCAGGCGGTAGCCCTCGCCCACCAGCAGGTCCCCCACGTTCAGCGCGATGGGGATGCCGTATGCCTCGTGGAGGGTCTTCTCGCCGTAGCGGAGGGCATCGTTGTCCTCGATGTCGTCGTGGACGAGTGAGGCCTTGTGGAAGCACTCGATGGCGACAGCCAGCTTCCGCAGGCTCTCGGGGAGGGGCGCCTCGGGGTCGTCGCGGAGCGCCTCGAAGGCGCAGGCACCCAGGAACGGCCGCCACCGCTTGCCCGACCGCGCGAGCCACGCGTGCGCCACCGCCTCGGTCCGGCTGGCGGGCCCTCCGAGCACCGCTGCGAGGCCCTCGGGGGTGAACCACCCTTCGACCTCCGCGCGCAGGGCATCGAGCTTCAGCCGCCGCGTCCTGTCCTCGCTCGTGAGCTGGATCGCGTCCCACACCCAGTCGTGCTCGACGATCGTGTCCTCGCAGCCGTCGCGCAGCAGCGGGATGGCGACGCCCGGGATGGCCGCCGCCTCCATGAACGGGAAGACCTTCTCGAGCACGGCCAGGCAGCTCACGCCGACGAGGGCGTCGATCTTCCCCGACTCGATGAGCGAGGTGACCACCGTCGTCCCCTCGGCAATGAGCACGACGTAGCCGAGCCGCTCAGCCTCGGCCTGGAACTGGTGGATGGGGCACGCGCCGCAGCGGGCGCACACGAGGCCGAACTCGTCGATCTCGCCCTGGCAGCGGTCCTGGTCGCGCAGGCACTGGGGCAGGAGCAGCAGGCGGCGGCTGTAGGGCACGGCGGCGACCGTCTCCGCCCACGCCGCGCTGTTGACCAGCACGGTGGCGAACTTGCGGTACCGAGCGTCCAGCCCAGCGCGGGCCAGCACCGCATCTGCGTGGGCGTAGAGCTCGTCGAGGGAGAGGGGCGGGACGAGGTTCTGCTCGTCGCCGTAGTCGCGCGCGGCCTGGCGCAGGCGCTCGCGCGCGGCGCGCGTCGGCGGCACCCCCTCCTGCGGGGGGCCGACCCGCCGCACGTGCCACGTCTGTTGCACTGCCGTCGCCGGCTTCTGCACGTCGCGCATCCTAACGCAAGCCCA
>CAZDNN010000310.1:0-7795 GCA_964506385.1 uncultured Planctomycetota bacterium | reverse complement strand
GGAGATCGAGGTGGTGGACGAGACGCTGATCAAGGCGCCCTATGAGCTGGTGAGCCAGATGCGGGCGTCGGTCTGCGTGCTCGGGCCGCTGGTCGCCAAGCGCGGGCGGGCTCTCGTCTCGCTGCCGGGCGGCTGCGCCATTGGCGTGCGGCCAATCGACCTGCACCGCAAGGGCCTCGAGGCGCTCCACGTCAGGACCGAGGTCGTCGAGGGCTACGTCCTGGCGGACACCGAGGGCCTGCGGGGCGCTAACATCTATCTCGGCGGCCCCTTCGGCTCCACAGTGCTCGGCACAGCGAACACCCTGATGGCCGCCTCGCTCGCTTCGGGCGTCACGACGATCCAGTGCGCCGCCTGCGAGCCCGAGATCGAGGACCTCGCCCGCTACATCAACAAGATGGGCGGCGCCATCGAGGGCGCAGGTTCGCCGATTCTCCGCGTCCGGGGCGTCCGCAGCCTGCGGGGCACCCGCCACACGGTGATCCCCGACCGCATCGAGGCCGCGACCTTCATGATCGCAGCGGCCATCACGGGCGGCGACGTCACCTGCGAGAACGTCCGCGTCGAGCATCTCGGCGCCATCATCGACACCCTGCGCAAGGCCGGCGCCGAGATCATCCCGTTCGAGAACTCCGTCCGCGTCATCGGCCCCGACCGCATCCAGCCCGTGGACGTCACGTCGCTGCCCTACCCCGGCGTGCCGACGGACTGCCAGGCGCAGCTCATGGCCCTGATGTGCATCGCCGACGGCATCAGCGTGGTGACCGAGAAGATCTACCCGGACCGCTTCATGCACGTGGCCGAGCTGATGCGGATGGGCGCCGATCTCCGCAAGGAGGGGCCGAGCGTGATCGTCCGGGGCGTCCCCCACCTGTCGGGCGCCCAGGTCATGGCCAGCGATCTGCGGGCCAGCGCCTCCCTGATCCTGGCGGGCCTCGTCGCCGAAGGGAAGACGGACATCGGCCGCGTCTACCACCTCGACAGGGGCTACGAGAAGATCGAGGAGAAGTTCCGCGCCCTCGGCGCCAGCATCCACCGCTACGACGACGGTGAGGTCGCTCCCAACGTCCCAAAGGACATGACGGCACAAGCCAATGTTTGAAGCCCTGAGCGAACGCCTGAAGGCCGCGCTCCACCACTTCACCTCCCGCGGCCAGCTCAACGAGAAGAACATCCAGGAGGGTCTGCGCCTCGTGCGCACCGCCCTCCTGGAGGCCGACGTCAACTACAAGGTCGCCCGCGACTTCATCCAGCGCGTCCAGGAGCGCGCCGTCGGCCAGGAGGTCATCCAGTCCGTCACCCCTGGGCAGCAGATCGTCAAGATCGTCTACGACGAGCTCATCGAGCTCATGGGCGCGGCCGACCCCTCTATCCCGATCAACGACGAGCGCCCGACGGTCATCATGCTCTGCGGGCTCCAGGGCCACGGCAAGACGACGACCGCGGGGAAGCTCGCCGCCCATCTCCGCAAGAAGGGCCGCCACCCGCTGCTGGTGGCGGCGGACCTCCAGCGCCCCGCCGCCATCGACCAGCTCGAGCAGGTTGGAGCCGAGCTCGGGATCGAGGTCTACGTCGATCGCAAGGCCTCGGCACCCCGCGTGTGCAAGAAGGCGCTGCGCCACGCCACCAGGAACGGCCTCGATACGGTGATCCTCGACACGGCCGGCCGCCTGCACATCGACCACACGATGATGGCGGAGGTCCGCGAGATCGCCGAGCGCGTCGAGCCAGACCAGATCCTCCTCGTCTGCAACGCGCAGACGGGCCAGGACGCGGTGAACAGCGCCGCGGAGTTCAACGCCCAGCTCGAGCTCGACGGCATCATCCTGACTATGCTCGACGGCGACGCCCGCGGCGGCGCCGCCCTCAGCATCCGCGCCGTCACAGGCAAGCCAATCAAGTTCGCCGGCGTCGGCGAGCGCCTCGACGCCCTCGAAGAGTTCCACCCCGAGCGGATGGCGGACCGCATCCTCGGCATGGGCGACGTCCGGACCCTGGTCGAGAGAGCCCAGGAGGCCATCGACCAGGACCAGGCGGCGGACTTCCAGCAGAAGCTCCAGGACGCGACTCTCACCCTCGAGGACTTCCTGCGCCAGCTCCAGCAGGTCCGCAAGATGGGGCCGATCAAACAGCTCCTCCAGATGCTGCCCATCGGCGGCCAGCTCGGCAACCTCGACGAGGTGGACGAGAGCGACTTCGACCAGATCCAGGCGATGATCCACTCGATGACCCCCGAGGAGCGGCGGAAGCCCGATATCATCAACCCCAGCCGCCGGCGCCGCATCGCCGCCGGCTCAGGGACGACGCCCCAGGACGTCAATGCCCTGCTCAAGCAGTTCCGCCAGATGAAGAAGATGATGAAGCAGATGCGACGCCGAGGCCGAGCGGCCTTCGGCATGTGAGAAAAGGACGCACTGGATGGGTGGATGGCTGGATGACTGAGGCAGAGCGCCGCGGGCCGTCGCCGCTGCCTTGCGCCGCATCGCCTCGCTCTTCCGTTCATCCATTCATCCACCCGTCCATTCGCCCGCACACGGTTCTGGCAAGACCCAGGTTGACCCCCTTGGAGGCCCATACCCTTGGTTAGACTACGACTCAAGCGCTTCGGCCGGCGCCATCGCCCCTGCTACCGTATCGCGGCGTTCGACGCCCGAGCCCCCCGCGACGGCAGAGCCATCGAGGAGGACCTCGGCGTCTACGATCCCCTCGAGAGCGACGACGCGAAGAAGGTCTCGCTCAACCGCGAGCGGATCATCTACTGGCTCGAGCAGGGCGCCCAGCCGTCCGAGGCGGTGGCCAGCATCCTGAAGAAGAACGGCATCTACGTCGAGAGCCGCAGCCGCAGGGCGCGGCGCAAGAAGGCCAGGCGGTCCGCTGCCGGCAACGCCTGACGCGCCGCCCGGCGACCCGACGCGACGGCAAGAGGCACAGCGATGCGCATCGACGTGCTCACACTGTTCCCAGGGATGTTCGGGGGCTTTCTCAACGAAGGGCTCCTGCGCCTGGCGTGCGCCCGCGGCTTGGCAGAGATCCGTCTCTGGGACATCCGGGCCTACGCCGAGAACAAGCACGCCAAGGTGGACGACCGCCCGTACGGCGGCGGGCCGGGGATGGTGATGACCCCCCAGCCCGTCTTCGACGCGGCGGACGCCGCAGAGGCCGACGCGCCCACAGCCGCGCGCCGTATCCTCCTCACGCCCCAGGGCCGCCCCTTCGCCCAGGCGCTCGCGCGCGAGCTCGCCGCCGAGCCCAGGCTCCTGCTCATCTGCGGGCGCTACGAGGGCTTCGACGAGCGAATCCGCCTCGGCATCGGCGCCGAGGAGATCTCCATCGGCGACTACGTCCTCGCCGGCGGCGAGGTGCCCGCCATGGTCCTCATCGAGAGCGTCATCCGCCTGCTGCCCGGCGCCGTCGGAGACCCCGACTCGACCCGCGAGGAGTCCTTCGAGGGCGACGCCCTCGACTATCCACAATACACGAGGCCCCCGGTGTTCCGGGGGATGGCCGTCCCCGAGGTCCTGCTGTCCGGCGATCACGAGCGCGTGCGGCAGTGGCGAGCCGAGCAGGCCCGCCTCCGCACCCGTCGGCGCCGGCCCGACCTCGTCGAGAACCACCATTGAGCGATCAGGAAAGGACCTCTCCCATGAAGCGCGTCGTCCGCGAGCTCGAGCGCCAGCACATGAAGGACAACCTCCCCGAGTTCTCAATCGGCGACACCGTGGACGTCCACGTCCGCATCGTTGAAGGCGAGAAGGAGCGCACCCAGATCTTCAACGGCACCGTCATCGCCCGCAAGGGCTCCGGCATGCGCGAGACCTTCACCGTCCGCCGCATCGTCCAGGGCGAGGGCGTCGAGCGCACTTTCCCCATCCACTCGCCCAAGGTCGTCACCGTCGAGGTCAAGCGCAGGGGACGCGTCCGCCGAGCCAAGCTCTACTACCTCCGCGACCGCGTCGGCAAGGCCACCCGCGTCAAGGAGAAGCAAAGATAGTTCCTGTTGCGGAAAGTCCCGGTGGGGGAGGGCGAAGCTCCCGCTGAGCCGATTCAGGCGTCGAGACGCGGCTCGGCAGGAGCCTCGCCCTCCCATTCGACGGATCCGCAACAGGAACAAGATAGAAGGCTGGATGGGTGGATGAATGGATGGCTGGATGGACGGACGGAACCTGCCAGCCTGCCACCCCATTGAGGGCAGCCCGACGTGACGTCGCGCGATGACGGCCGCGCAGCAGAGGACGCGGCAGCAGGCTTCCTCAAGGCGCGGGGCTACAAGATCGTCCAGCGCAATCTGACGACGCGCTTCGGCGAGGTCGATATCGTGGCCGTCGAGGACGACATGGTCGTCTTCGTCGAGGTCAAGAGCCGCACGTCAGACGAGTGGGGCTACCCCGAGGACCGCATCGACCGCCGCAAGCAGCGGACCCTGCGCCGCGTCGCCGACTTCTACCTCGAGCGTCACGGCCTGCTCGACGCCCCCTGCCGCTTCGACGTCGTCGCCCTCACACGCTCCTCGGATGGCGCCGGGTGGGACATCGAGCTGTTCCAGGACGCCTTCTAGCCTCTCCCCGCGCCCCTCTGGCTCTCCCCGACAGCTCTCGCCCCGATGCTCCAGCGTCGGGACGGCAGACATGACGCTCCGGCGTCAGTCCACGGAGAAGACACGCCTATGGCAGGCCGACTCCCCCTGTGCTTCGCCCTTCTAGCCGCTCCCTGCGGAGCGGGCGCCCCATCGGCGAGGCCGCCCTACCCCTGGCTCGCCACCTACAACCCGGCGCAGTCCATCCGCCGACGCATCCCTCCGCCCGCTGGCTGCCAGCGCACGAAGGCTGAGCCCAACTCCTTCGCTGCCTGGCTCCGCGGCCTGCCGCTCAAGCCCGGCCGGCCGCCCGTCCTCCTCTACAACGGCCAGCGCAAGCGCAACCAGGCGGCCCACCACGCCGTCCTCGACATCGATGTCGGCAACCGCGACCTCCAGCAGTGCGCCGACGCCGTCATGCGCCTGCGGGCCGAGTATCTCTACTCGCGGGGCGACCTCGCGGCCATCCACTTCGACTTCACGAGCGGCGACCGCGCCGACTTCACGAAGTGGGCGCAGGGCTTCCGCCCCATCGTCCGCGGCAGCAAGGTGGCCTGGGCGAAGTCGGCGAGGCCGAACTCCTCGCACGACAGCCTCCGCAGCTATCTCACCCGCGTCTACATCTACGCGGGCACCCTCTCGTTGAGCAGGGAGATGAGGCGCGCGGACGCCGCGCAAATGCAGATCGGGGATGTCTTCATCCAGGGTGGCTCGCCCGGCCACGCCGTCCTGGTGATCGACATGGCCGTCGAGCCCCGCACGGGCCGCAAGCTCTTCCTCCTCGCCCAGAGCTACATGCCCGCCCAGGACGTCCACGTCCTCCGCAACCCCGCCGACGCCGCGCTCAGCCCGTGGTATCCCCTCCCCCTCGGCGCGACCCTTCGCACGCCCGAATGGAACTTCCGGGCGACCGATCTCAAGCGCTTCTAGAGCATCCGGAGTCTCCCATATGGGAGGGCGAGGCTCCCGCCGAGCCGCCCGCGGCTGCCGGCCTTCATGCCACTCGCGGCTCGGCGGGAGCCTCGCCCTCCCCCGGAGCCGCTGCACGGCGATCCCCGTCATTCCGCTTTCGGCAGCGTCCAGAGCGTGCCCATGAGACAGGTCTTCTCGCCGGGCTTGTCGATCTGGTAGTAGATGGTGAGGATGGTGGCGTCGTCCATCTGGATGGAGGCGGGGTAGCCGAGGTCGCCGTTGGGTGCGTCGTCGCGGATGGGGATGATGCGGTCGAGTGGCCAGGTCTTGCCGCCGTCGGCGCTGATGAGGGCGCGCTGGCCGTAGGGCTTGCGGCGGTGGCCGTAGGTGAGCAGGATGCGGCCGTCGCGCAGGCGGATGAGGTGGGGGGGCAGGCCCCAGATCTCCGTCGGGCGGGTCTCGGTCCAGGTCTTGCCGCCGTCGGCGCTCTCGGTCTGCCAGAGCACCTGGTCGCCGGGCTTGCCGTGGTGGCGGATCATGCCGACGAGCTTCCCATCGGCCGTCTCGACGACGTGGGGCTCGTGGAAGCCATCGTGGCTCACGCCCTTGGGGATGGGGACATGGCCGATCGCCGTCCAGGTGACGCCGTCGTCGCGCGACTCGCAGGCGAGGATGCGCTCCTTCGCCAGCTCGCCAGTCAGCGGGGAATCGGCGCGCCCTGCCCTATCGCGATAGTTGGTCCCAAGGTAAAGCAGGCGGCCGTCGGCGAGCTCGATGCAGCCGTGGGGGGTGGTGACAATGGTGTTGATGGGCTCGCCCCAGGTCTTGCCGCCGTCGGTGGAGCGCAGACACCAGTTGCCGTGCCAGCGCTTGCGGTCCTCGTCAGTGATCTTCGAGACGAAGGGCTTCCACGGCCCCTCGCACTTCTTCTTGCACCCGGCGAATTGCTCGAAGGCGAGCGAGGTGAACCAGGTGACGATAATCGTGCCCTTGCGGGTCACACAGGCGCCGGCGTCGCGGTCGTCGATGGGGCAGTCGTTGATCGTCTCGGGCTTCGACCACGTCTTGCCGTCGGCGCTGCCCCACACGATCTGGGTCTTGCCGAAGGGGCATACGTGGGCCTCGCGGTCACCCGAGAAGGCGACGATGAGCCGCCCGTCGGCCGCCCGCGCGATCGTCGGCCAGCCGATATACCGCCCGGGCTGCTTGCAGATGACAAATGACCGCTTCTCGACGTCCATCGCCATGGCCCCCTTCAAGAGGAACAAAGCACCCAGCAAGACCGCAAGTCGCCGCATCACAAGTCCTCCTGTCACCTCCCCCCGCGCGCGAATCTACCGCATCCCGCTCGCCGCTGCAAGCGGGACGCGCACTTCGACTATCGCCCCTCATTGTGAGAAGCGATCTCGGCGAAGCCTCTGCTATGAGAACCATCGTCAGACCCTGCTCGTCACGTCCGCCGCCTCCCCCGCTTCCGCTGCCGACAGCCTGCCTGGGGACCCCGCGGCCCCTCCCCCTAGCTGGCTGGGCGGAAGCCGCCAGCCTGCCGCCCCCCAGGCAGGCTGTCTCACTCTCCCCCACCGGGAGTCGGGGGGGAACCTGCACGGACTGACTGAGCCGCAGCGACCCCGCAAGGCGAAGGCGGCGTTTCGCCGCTTGCCAGCCGCACCACTTGCGCTATACTCGCGTCGTAAACCTGTCAGGAGGGACGGCCATGGCTGGAAACGGGAAGCTCGTGCTCGCCGCCTGCGCGATCCTCGTGACGGTCGCCGCGGTCCTGCCTGCATCGGCGGGAGCCCCCGCGCTCGAACTCCTGGAGGTCCGCCGCATCTGGGACAAGGCGAAGCACAACGCCTTCACCGACCTCATTCGCCACCAGGGCCTGCTGTGGGTCAGCTACTACTCCAGCCACGAAGGCAAGACCAGCATCTACCTCGCGAAGCTCAGCATCGAGCCGTGATCCCGCGTCTTGCAGAGCGGGCCGAGCGGTGGTATAGTGCGACGGCCCCGAGAAGGAGGATTCCCCATGCGCAGGACGTTCTTTGTGGCGGCACCCGTCGTGCTCGTCTGGGTGCTCGTCTGCGGTGTGGCGGCCGGCGAGTTCCGCCGGCTGCCGGTGAGCGAGTATCGCGACAAGATGAAGGCCGGGTGGATCGGCCAGATGGTCGGCGTCGGCTGGGG
Source organism: uncultured Planctomycetota bacterium (assembly GCA_964506385.1). Taxonomy (GTDB): domain Bacteria; phylum Planctomycetota; class PUPC01; order DSUN01; family DSUN01; genus CAZDNN01. The sequence continues at coordinate 129 of CAZDNN010000310.1, read as the reverse complement.
CGGGCCGACGGAGTTCAAGTGGAAGGGCACGATCATCCCCGAAGACAGGCTCCCGACCTGGAAACCGGGAATGGTCAATCAGTTCCGCCAGGACGACATCTACGTCGAGATGACCTTCCTGCGGACCCT
>CAZDNN010000309.1:0-7825 GCA_964506385.1 uncultured Planctomycetota bacterium | reverse complement strand
GCCAAGCTGCTTGACCGCACACGCAGACGACCGACTTCTGCCACGGGCTGCTAGCCGCCCGTGCGGGATGGCCGGTGCTCTGGAGTGGCCAGAGAGCCCTCTCAGGGGCTGCGTGCCCACGGGAGGGCGTACCATGCGGTTTGACTTCCCACCCCACCATCTGGTATCGTAAGCGTGTCAAGGCGTAAGTCATAGTGTCCGTTGATCTTGCCCGTCGGGGGTGGCAGCAGGGTCTGTCGGTGCAGCCTGCGTGCAGATGCGACGAGGCAGGACACAGGTTGGGCACATCCTGTGGAATCAAGTGGCTCTGCGGTTGATTCCATAGGTTCGCGTTCCCTGTGAGGCCCGATCGCTGGTTGGCGCTCGAAGACAGAAGGAGAGCAGACCCAGCCGCGCTGGCTTTGCTCTCTTGTGTGCCCAAGCTGTGTTGTGCCTCTTGGGTTGCGGGCGCAGCCTACGTCAGGGAGACACGCCAGGCGATGGCGACGGCCCGGGACGAAGAGCTTCTGCGGTTCGCCGTGGCCAGCGGCCAGCTCAGCGAGGAGCAGGCCGCGGAGGTGCTGGCTGCGCTGCGCCAGGTCGAGGAGCTGGGCGGCTCGTCCTCCGCTGCCGAGCTCCTGACCAACCGCGGTCTCCTGTCGGAGGCGCAGATCGAGCGGCTCCACCAGGCCATCGCGTCGAGCAGGACGGCGACACGCGTGCCCCGCGAGCTCGCCGGCTTCGAGCTGCTCGAGAAGATCGGGCAGGGCGGGATGGGCAGCGTCTTCAAGGCCCGCCAGAAAGAGCTCGACCGCCTCGTCGCGCTCAAGATCCTCTCGCCGCGGCTGTCGCGGAACGCCGCCTTCGTCGAGCGCTTCCTGCAAGAGGCCCGCGCCGCGGGGAAGCTGAACCACCCGAACATCGTGGCGGCCATCGACGTCGGCGAGGACCAGGGCTTCCACTACTTCGCCATGGAGTACGTCGATGGCGAGACCCTGGCCGCCGTGGTCGCGCGGGAGGGGCGCCTGCCCGAGGATCGCGCGCTCGCCATCGCGACGGCCGTGGCCAAGGCACTCGGCCACGCCTTCGAGCGGGGCCTGATCCACCGCGACATCAAGCCCGAGAACATCATGGTCACCGCCGACGGGCGCGTGCGCGTCACCGACTTCGGCCTGGCCAGGATCCTCGACGCCGAGGACGACAGCCCCGACGTCGAGCGCTTCATGGGCACCCCGTCCTACGTGGCGCCCGAGCAGATCCGCTCGGAGCCCGACATCGACTGCCGCGCCGACATCTTCTCCCTCGGCATCACCCTGTTCGAGATGCTCACCGGCGACGTGCCGTTCCACGGCGCGAACCCCATGGCCATCGCCGCCGCCATCCTCACTCAGCCGCTCCCCCCCATCCGCGAGCGCTGCCCGGGCGTCTCGGCGGCCACGGAGCGGATCGTCGCGAGGATGACGGCCAAGGACCGCGCCAACCGTTACGCCACCCCGGCCGACGTGGTGGCGGCCCTCGAGCAGGCCGCACAGGCCCCCCGCACCCCCCGCGCGCCCAGGCCGACGCGGCGCGCTCCCGCACGGGCCAAGGCGCGCCCGGCGTCATCCCGCCGCCCAGCGCCCCGACGCCGCAGCAGCGCCACGGGCACGTACATCGCCATCGCCGCCGCCCTCGCACTCCTCGCCATCGCCGCCATCTGCCTGACCTTCATCCCACGCAAGCCCCCGCCCAAACCCCCGCCGAAGGTCACGACGCCGCCCAAGACTGACACCGGCCCGTCGCGCATCGACATCGCGACCCAGGCGCTCCACCAGCGTCTGATCGAGGCCGTCGCCGACGCCGACCGCTTCGCCCAACAGCACCCCCGCAGCTACGCCAGCCGCATCGCCCGCCTGGCGGCCATCCGCAAGGAATTCGCCAAGGCCCGCCACCAGCTCCCTGACGCAGGCGCCGAGCTCTACCAGCAGGTGGTGGCCCGCCTTCGCGCTCTCGAGCAGGAGGCCGAGACGGCGGCCAGAGCCGAGCTGGCCCGGCGCCGCAAAGCCGCCGACGAGGCGCTGAACGAGAAGAAGCTCGCCGCAGCCATCGCCGCCGCGAGCAGCTTCCCTCGCGAGCTGGCTGTCGCAGCGGTTGCATCCGAGATCGAGGGGCTCGAGGCCGCGACCCGACGGCGGGCAATCGCCGTCTTCGGAAAGCTCGATGCCGAAGGCCAGCGGCTCATCAAGGCCGGGAGTCTGACGTCGGCGCGCGCGATCTACGCCGCCGTCACCGACTGCCCCGTGCCCGCGATCCGCGATCGAGCGAAGCAGGCCATCGCCGAAATCGACGGGCGGCTGAACGCCCGCGACGAGAAGCTCGAGCTGGTGGCGGCCGAGGCATACCCACTGGCCGCCAAGGCCCTGGTCGAGCGCCTGGCCGGGCGGCGCTACGACGACGCACGCAAGCTGCTCGACGCGGCGCTCGTCGAGCCGCAGCTCGCCCCCGTCCGCGAGCGGCTGCGGAGCCTGCGCCCGCTGGTGCTCGCAGCCGCCGAGGTGTGGGGCCACGTCGCCGGCGGCGTGCGGCGGCTCAAGCCCGGCGAGGCCGTACGGGTCGCCGGCGTCGGCGGCACGTTCCTCGGCTATCGCGACGGCCGCATCCACCTGCGCTCGGGCTCGGTGACCCTGGCGAAGCCGCTCGCCGAGCTGCGCGCGCCAGAGGCCGTGGCCTTCGCCCAGCGCAGCCTGGGCAAGCCCACCGCCGAGCACGAGGCCAAGCTCGCGCTGTTCCTGCTCGCCGACGGCGACTACGGCGCGGCGCGCAAGCGCCTGGCCGCAGCGAAGGCCAACGGCGCCGACGTGAGTGTTGCCGCCGACCTGCTGGCCCGCCTGGCCCCGCGGCCGTGCGGCACGTGCAAGGGCAAAGGGACGATCCCGTGCCCCGCCTGCGGCGGGAAGGGATACAAGGGGACCGACCGCCAGCCCTGTGACGCCTGCAACGGCAAAGGCAGCTACCGCTGCACGAGATGCGACGGAGCCGGATCCTTCACCTGCCCGACGTGCAAGGGCACAGGCGAGGAGTTCAAGGGCCTGCGGTGCGCCGACTGCGGGGGGACGGGCAAGATCCGCTGCCCGCGCTGCAAGGGCACAGGCGAGATCAAGTGCAAGAAGTGCCGCGGAACAGGCTCCCTCGTCCGCCGCGTCCCCTGTGAGCGCTGCCGAGGGGACCGCACCGTGCCCTGCCCCGAGTGCGGCGGCCGCGGCGAGCACCCTGCCCCCGATCTCCAGCGGCCCGCCTTGAAGAGGTAGGCAGTCGGCAGTGAGTTGAGCCGGCTGCACGGCCGGCGTTGTCTTCATCATGCCTCCTGTCAGCGCGAGACCCCGAGCGACCCCCTGCGAGCTGGCATCGTGGGGGGAGGTGACCCGGGAGGAGAGAACGCGCGCTGGGTGATGGGTTCGGGGACGTTACGGAGGGAGGAACTGTGTAGCGCTTTAGCGCAATAGCGCTAAACCGTTAGCCCACTGCCTGCTACGCCGGCGGCCACGGGGTGCGAGCGATCCGGCCGAGCATGGACCGCGCGCGGCTTGCGGCGGCGACGGCTTCCTGCTAGACTAGTCGGCGATGTGGGCTGGGACGTTCCCCGAGAGAGCGGAGACCGGGCGGTGAAACACATCATCTCGACGCTTGTGCAGAACGAAGCGGGCGTGCTGGCGCATATCTCGGGCCTGTTCGCGGGCCGCGGGTTCAACATCGACAGTCTGGCCGTGGGTGAGACGGAGGACCCGGCGGTCTCGCGGATGACGATCGTGGCGGAGGGCGACGAGCAGATCCTCGAGCAGATCGTCAAGCAGCTCCGCAAGGTCATCACCGTCATCAAGGTGCAGGATTTCTCGGGCAGGGACTACGTCGAGCGGGATCTGATGCTCGTCAAGATCAACGCTCCGGCGGCCCGACGGGCGGAGATTGTGCAGCTCGCGCAGCTCTTCCGCGCCCGGGTGGTTGACGTCGGGGCGAACGAGCTGATGGTCGAGCTGTCCGGCCCGGAGGGGAAGATCGAGGCGTTCCTCGCCCTCGTGCGGCCCTACGGCATCAAGGAGACCTGCCGCACTGGCCGCGTTGCCATGCTGCGCGGGAAGAAGTAGCCCCGCCCGTCCCGCCGCTGCCGACCTCCTGGAGGACCCACGATGAGCCGTCTCCGCCACTGGTGGCGACGCCAGCCTGTTCTCCTCTCGCTCCGATCCGCCATCGCCGCCTTCCGCTCCAGCCCCGGCGACGGCGGGCCACTCCCGCCAGGCCCCGGGGACGACGAGGCGCCGGAGGATGACCCGATCGCTCCCGAGCCGAGCGAGGGCGGCGAGGAGCCGACGGGTGAGGCCGATGGGCCTGAGCCGACCGAGGACAGCGAGCCGCCGGCGCCGCCGCCAGCGAACGCGGGGCCGCCGCACCAGAAGCTCATGCTCTACGCCAGCGCGGCCATCGTGGTGCTCATCGTCATCGTCATCGTCGCCCTTGGCATGCGGCCCTCGCGCCGCGCGCTGGCCTATGTGCCCACCGGCCACCGCTACGTGCAGGTCGTCGATATGCGGCGCTTCGCCACGGGGCCCATCTACCGCATGCTCGCGTCCGCCAACCATCCGATCGCCAAACGCCTCGAGGAGCTCCAACGGGCGTGGAATGTCAGCCTCAGGCGCGACGTGGCGATGCTCATCGACGCCGACGGGCTGACCATCTTCATCGGCCGGCTCGACGTGGGCAAGCTGCGAGAGGAGTTCGAGGACACGGCGCGGCTCAAGGAGCAGTCGCTGCGCCGCGCCGGCGCCACTCGGGCGCGCATCGAGGTGGTCGAGCGCGACGTGCTGGGGCACCCGTACCTGGCCTGGCAGGTCGGCGACGGAGGTCAGCTTGAGGATGCCGAGAAGAGGGCCGTCGATCAGGCCTTCGCCGCGGTGGGCCGGTCGGTGGTGAGCTTCGGCGCCGCGGAGAGGGTCGAGCGGTTCCTGCGCTGTCAGGCTGGGGACCGGGACGGGGTGCTGAAGGACCCTCACTACGCGGCGGCCTACGACCGTGGGCTGGCGCGTGGCGCGGTGGTCCAGCTCCTCGAGCAGCCGCAGGGCAAGGTGCTTGGCCTGTGCCTGAAGGGGGTGCTCGGGGTGGGCTCGGAGGGGCTGCGCGCGGCCTTCGTGGTGCTCTCGACGGACAAGAGCAGCGTGCGGGCGGCGGTCCGCATCGTGGCGCAGGACGAGGCGACGGCCGAGGCCATCGAGGCCAGCCTCGCCAAGGCGGAGCGCCGCCAGGCCCTGATCGCCCGCCTCGGCGAAGGCTCCGAGCCCGAGGTGCGCCGCGATGGCGACACTGTGATCGTGACCGCGACGGTGGACCTCGCCGTTCTCAACCGCATCGTCGTCGAGGAGGCCGACAGCGGCAAGGACAGCGGGAATCTGATCCTGACCGTACTCGCCGAATGAGCGGACCATGGCCGACCCGCGCCGCCAGCCCATCGCCTCGCCGCCGCCGCACCATCTCCCGTTCCTCACACTCGTCCTGCTCCTCCTGATCACCTTCTACGCCTTCCACGGCCCCCTGCGATCGATGCTCTCGGGACGCTACCGGGCGTCCCACACGTTCGACAAGGCGCTGAACCTCGTGCTCGACGAGTACGTCGAGAAGCCGGACCCCGACGAGTTGGTGCACAGTGCGCTCGAGGGCCTCGTGGGGTCCCTGCCCGACAAGCACAGCACGTTCCTCTCACCCCACAGCAACTCCCGCCAGGAGGAGGTCGAGCACGGGCAGTACGCCGGCCTCGGGATCGTCATTCGGCTCCACGAACACCGCACGATCATCTACCGCGTCTTCCCCGACACCCCCGCCGAGCGTGCGGGCCTCCGCGCGGGCGATACCCTTGTCGCTGCCGATGGACATGACCTTTCGAAGGTGGAGCAGCTCGAAGAGGTGTCGAAGGCTCTGCGCGGCGAGGTCGGCTCGACGGCTCAGCTCGTCGTCGAGCGCGACGGCCAGCGCATCGAGGTGGCCGTGACCCGCGCCGTTATCCACAGGCCCATCGTCGAGCACAGGATGCTCGCCCCAGGCATCGGCTACGTGCGGGTGGTGGACTTCCCGGACGGGGTCGCGCGCCTGCTCGCGACGGCGCTGGACGATCTGAGCGAGAAGGGCGCCCGGGGCGTGGTGCTGGACGTGCGGAGGAACAACGGCGGCTTCCTCGACGAGGCGGTTCGCGTGGCCGACCTGTTCATCGCCGACGGCCTCATCGTCAGGACCCAGAGCCGTCACGCCAGCGACAACCGCGTGTTCCGCGCCAGGCCCGGCGGCTCGGCCGAGGCCCTGCCGCTCGTGGTGCTGGTCGATGGCGAGAGCGCGAGCGCCGCGGAGGTGGTCGCAGGGGCCCTCCAGGACCATGGCCGCGCGCCGCTCGTCGGCACGAGAACGTACGGCAAGGGCGCGGTCAACAAGCGCTTCGAGCTGCCCGACGGCTCCGGCCTCCTGATCACCACGGGCAAGTACTATCTGCCGAAGGGCCGCCAGATCGAGGGGAAGGGCCTGACGCCCGACGTCGAGGTGGAGCCGCCGAGCCCCGAGCAGCTACGCGGCGTCCCCCCAGGCGTCGAGCCGCCCGACCCCCAGCGCGATCGCGCCGTCCGCCTCCTGCGCCAGCGCTTGGCGCTTGACGAATAGGGGGCGGCGCGCCACAATACACCGGGCGTCCGGCTGCGCCTGCTGTTGGGGCGGCCGGGCCAGGAGCAGGCCGACGCCGCAAGCACCCGGCGCAGGCGCCGGCCCGTCTCGCCCGCCGATGCCTCAGCACCCGCGCTGCCGCCGCCCATTCCGGTCGGGCCCTGTACCGACGAGGGGCATTGCGCATGGACACCTTCCGCAGCCGGCGAGGCACGCGAGACCGCGGCTTCACCCTCATCGAGTTGCTGGTCGTGATCGCCGTCATTGGGATCCTGGCGGCGCTGCTCATGCCCGCGGTGATCGGCTCGATGAAGGCGGCGGAGACGATCCACTGCACGAGCAATCTCCATCAGGTCTCGGCGGCCTTCCTCATCTACGCCAAGACCCACAGCGGCTTCATGTGCCCGTCGGGCTCCCCGAGCAAGGCGCCGCCCCACAAGTTCCCCCATTGGACCAACAACCTCGAGCCGTTCACCCGCGACTTCGGGGTGTTCCAGTGCCCGTCGAAGAAGCGCGCCAAGGTGGGCTACGGGCTGAACCACATGTGGTGCGGCCCCGACCAGATCTACGGCAGCGTGGCGATGTGGTGCAGGAGCCGGGAGATCACCGAGGTGCAGAGCCCCTCGCAGACGATCATCTTCTGCGACACCGGCGTCCTGAAGAACTCGGAGACCGACATCCCCGTGGAGGAGTGGATCGAGAAGGACTCGATGAACAACGGCGGCTGCGTGCGCTTCCCGTACGACAACCGGATCGGGGAGCGGGGGAGGTACACCCTATGGCACACGAGCCCGCGCCGCCCCTTCCCGCGCCACCGCGGGTTGCGGACCGCCGCCATGTTCTTCGACGGCCACGGCAGCGCCATGCCGACCGACGACATCGTGGGCTATATCTGGGACGAGCCCGACTGCCTCTACGACAACGACGGCCGTCCGCCAAGGAAATGAGTGGAACGGATGACTGGATGGTTGGATGGATGGATGGAAGACGAGCGGCCCGCCAGGGAACACGGCGCCAGGCCGCGGAGCTTTCCATCCAGCCATCCATCCCTCCATCCTCACACACCCGTTGCTGAGTGAGACCCTGCGATGAAGGCACGTCGCCGACACGCTCCTGGCTTCACCCTGATCGAGCTCCTGGTCGTGATCGCCGTCATCGGCATCCTCGCGGCGCTGCT
>CAZDNN010000308.1:0-7872 GCA_964506385.1 uncultured Planctomycetota bacterium | reverse complement strand
AGCATCGACTGGCCGTACGAGCCTCAGCCGGACTTCGGCCGCCTGCTGGCCGTGCTGCGCCGCAAGGGCGAGCCGGACCGCGTGCCGCTGTGCGAGCTGTTCTCGAACATCCAGGCCGAGGTGCTCCGCGCCATCGGCCGCGACGAGCCGCCGCCGCCCGCCGGCGCGCCCGAGTCCGAGCGCGAGGCCTGGGCCATGCGCCAGCACGTCACCTATATGGTGGCGCTGGGATACGACTATGTTAACTGTGGGGCCAAGGGATTCGGCTTTCCCAAGGCTGAGCTGCCCCGCGGCATGACGCCCCAGGGCGAGCGGGCCTACTACCTCTCCAGCTCACACACCATCGCCAGCCGCGCCGACTTCGATGCCTATCCCTGGCCCGAACCCGCGGACGCCGACTACTCCCCGTTCGAGCTCATGGCCGCCATCCTGCCCGACGGGATGAAGGTCATCACCGGCGGCCCGGGCGGAGTGCTCGAGAACGTGATGTGGCTGCTCGGCTACGAGGGCATCAGCCTGCTGCTCTACGAGGACCGCGAGTTGGTCCGCGACCTGTTCGACACCGTCGGCTCCCGCATCGCCGGGCACATCGAGCGGGCGGCGGCGCTCGACGTCGTCGGGGCGATCATGCTAGGCGACGACCTCGGGTTCCGCACCCAGACGATGCTCTCGCCGGCCGTGCTCCGCGAGTTCTGCTTCCCCTGGCACGCTCGGATCGTCGAGGCCGCGCACCGCCACGGCAAGCCGGCCATCCTTCACGCCTGCGGCAACGTCTCCGAGGTGATGGAGGACATCCTAGCCTGCGGCTGGGACGCGCGGCACTCGTTTGAGGACGCCATCGAGCCGGTCTGGGAGGCCAAGGCCCGCTGGGGCGACCGCATCGCGCTCGTCGGCGGCTTCGACATGGACAAGATCTCGCGGATGACCCCCGACCAGGTGCGGGCGCACACCCGCTTCCTCATCGAGCGCTGCGCCCCCGGCGGCGGCTGGGCGCTCGGCACGGGCAACTCCGTGGCCAACTACGTGCCCGTCGAGAACTTCCTGGCCATGGTGGACGAGGGGCTGCGCGCGGGCCAGAGCTAGGCCGTCCGTAACACCTCAGCGAAGTGTGACCCCGCCGCCGGAGACATGACATGAAACTCAAACGCTTGAGCCAGAACCCCGTGCTGACCCCGCGCAAGGACGTGCCCTGGGAGAAGGACGCGGTGTTCAACTGCGCGGCCGTCCACCACGACGGGCTGTTCCACCTGCTCTACCGCGCGGTGGCCCACAACCCCGGCGACCGCAACCGCTCGTGGATCGGCTACGCCTGGAGCGAGGATGGCGTGCGCTTCAACCGCCTCGACGAGCCTGTCCTCTCCCCCGGCGAGGTGCCCGACGAGGCGCAGGGCGTCGAGGACCCGCGCGTCACCCGGCTCGGCGACACCTTCACCATGCTCTACACCGCCTACGACGGCTCGAAGACCGACGTGGCCATGGCCAGCTCGACGGACCTGCGCCACTGGACCCGCGAGGGCATCGTCATCAGCCACGAGCTCTTCGGCAGCAACAAGGACGCCGCGCTCTTCCCCGGCAAGGTCGGCGGCCGCTACTGCATGCTGCACCGCCCGCCGCCCGACATCTACGTCGCCTACAGCGACGACCTGCACACCTGGACCGACCACACGCGGGTGATGGGGCCTGAGCTGGGGTGGGAGAGCTTCAAGATCGGTGGCGGCGCCCCGCCCATCAGGACCGACGCAGGCTGGCTCGAGGTCTACCACGGCGTGGACGAGAACATGACCTACCGCCTCGGCCTCGTGCTCTTCGACCTCGAGGACCCGTCGAAGGTCATCAAGCGGCAGCGCGAGCCCATCCTCGAGCCCGAGACGGATTGGGAGCTCTTCGGCGACGTGCCCAACGTCGTCTTCGCCTGCGGCGCCATCCTGCTCGGCGCCGAGCTCTGGGTCTACTACGGCGGCGCCGACACCGTCATCGGCGTCGCCAAGGGCGACGTCAGCGAGTTTCTGGGGGGATGAACGAGACGACCTCGGACAGGCTCACACGGGTGTGTACCGCACGCCCTCGACGGCCCTGAAGTGCGCGTCTTGGGTCCAGATGGTCGCATCGTGAGCGCGCGCGGTGGCGAGGATGATGCTGTCGGCGAGAGGCAGCCCTGTCTCGATGCCCAGTTCTGCGGCGGACATGGCCAAGCCGAGGTCCAGTTCGACCACCCGCCCCTGTCGCATGGCGGCAACAGCCTCGAGCGCGGCGTCCTCGTCCCGTTGCTTCAGCGCGTGCTTGTAGACTTCGAGGATACAGATCGTCGGGACCAGGAGACTGGCCCTGTCCTCGACCGCCGGGGCGTAGACGTCAGCCCTCGGGCTATCGGCCAGGTACTCAACCCAGCCGCAGGAGTCGACCAAGTTCATACCCGGTCCTCTTCGTCCCTCTCGATCGTCGTGTCGATGCCGCGCAGCAGGCCCCGCAACTCACGGATGTCGCGCACCGGCACGAGCACGATGTGGCCGCCACGCTCGAAGATCTCGACCTTCTGGCCGGGCCGGATGCTCATCGACTGACGGACCTCGCGTGGGATCACAATCTGGTACTTCGGCGACACGGTCACGCTAGCCATCGTCCCTCATCCTCCATCGATAGGCTTCCCGTATTACGATACCACCATCGATGCGGATCTGCAAGCATAGTCCACCCTTCCTTCCGACCGGTCCGCCGATTGCGGCCCGAGCATCCCTCGCCTACAATACGCCCCAGCGACGAGCCGCGCCGCTCCCAATGCGACAGGCAGGCAGAAGCCATGAGCGAGAATCCGTTCGATCTGTCGGGCAAGGTGGCCATCGTCACGGGCACGAGCCGCGGGCTGGGGCAGTACATGGCCCGGGCGCTGGCACGGGCGGGGGCCAACCTGGTGATCACGAGCCGCGAGCCAGGGCGCCTGCGCGACTTCAAGCGAGAGGTCGAGGGCCTCGGCGTCCGCGCGCTGCCGCTGGAGCTCGACGTGCGCGAGCCCGAGAGCATCGAGCGCTGCGTCGAGCAGGCACACGCCGACTACGGCCGCATCGACATCCTTGTCAACAACGCCGGCTGCAACATCCGCAAGCCCGCCGTCGAGGTGTCCTGGGACGACTGGAACACCATCCTCGATACGAACCTGCGCGGCACCTTCTTCATGTGCCAGGCCGTCGCGAAGCGGGCGATGATCCCGCAGCGCTACGGCCGAATCATCAACATTGGCTCGGTGACGTGCGTGTTCGGCTACGCGGGCCTGACGCCCTATTGCGCGAGCCGCGGCGGGGTGAAGCAGATGACCATGAGCCTCGCCGACGACTGGGGCCGCCACGGGATCACCGTCAACTGCCTCGCCCCAGGCTGGTTCCACACCGCGCAGAACGACGTCCTCTACCAGAACGAGGCGTGGGTCGCGTATCTCTGCGACCGCATCCCGCTCAAGCGGCCCGGGCTGCCGAACGACCTCGACGGCGCCATCGTCTTCCTCGCCTCCGACGCCAGCGGGTACATCACGGGCCAGACCCTGCTCATCGACGGCGGCATCTCCACCGGCGCCACCAAGGCCACCCTGGACGAGGACGGATGAAAAGCCAAGACCAGCTCCTCGAGTCCATCGACCGCTTCCAGACCAGCTTCTGGGCGAAAGACACGCCCCGCGACCGCCCGCCGATCGGCATCGCGCCCGACGCCTGCTGGCTGCCCGTCAACTACCTCCGCGAGCCCTTCGACCGCCCGGAGGTGTTGCCCGAGGACGTGACGCCGGAGATGGTGATGACCGACTACGAGGCCGGCTTCGCCGGCCGCGACGTCGTGAGCGATGACTTCGTGCCCTACGCCGCCGCCTGGCGGGCGATCCCGTGGCTCGAGGTCTGCTGCGGATGCCCCGCGCTCTACTCCGAGGGCTCCCTCGCGCCCGGCCACATCGCGCGGACGCTGGCCGATCTCGCCGAGCTGCCGATCCCCGCCGACACACCCTGGCTCGCCACCCTCCGCCGCGAGACCGAGCGGCTGGTGGCCACGGCGCCCGACGACTGCTGGGTCAGCGCCTCCATCCTCCGCGGGCCGTCCGACGTCGTCGCGGCGATGCGCGGACTGGATCGCTTCTACACCGACCTCTACGACGACCGCGCGCTCATCCGCGAGGCGGCCGGCCGCGTCAACCGCCTCCTCATCGACGCCCTCGCCATGCACTTCGAGGCGGTGCCCCCGAAGCTCGGCGGCTACGCCCACATCTTCGGCTACTGGGCACCCGGCCCCACCTACGTGATCCAGGAAGACGCCATGGGCATGGCCTCGCCCGCCGTCTACCGCGAGGTCTTCTGGCCGGGGAACTGCGAGGTGGTCGAGCGCTTCGGCGGCCACATCTTCTTCCACGTCCACTCGACCGGCTTCGACCACTGGCGCGACGTGCTGGAGATCCCCGGCCTGGCGGGGATGGAGCTCACCATCGAGTCCAACGGCCCGCCGCTGCTCGAAGTGGTGCCCGTGCTCCGCGAGATCCTCGAGCGAGGCCGCCTCATCCTGTGCATCGACCACGGCCTCGACGTCCTGCCCCAGGCCCTCCGCCAGCTCCCCCGCGAGGGCCTCTACCTGGTGATCAATGACCGCTTCATCGCCACGGAGCGGGCCTTCCGCGACTTCGCGGACGCCATCGGATAGCCGCGACGCTGTCGGGGTGGAGTCTTCCAGCGCAACATGCGCGCATGTTGAGGCGAGGAAAACTCGGACTGGGCACACCTTATGGGATCGAGCGGCTTTGCGGTCGATCCCGTAAGGCTTGCTCTTCGCTGGCAAGTGGTGTGGCTGAGGAGCTGTTGAAGAGGCAAACAAAACCAACGGAGTTGGCTTTGTTTTCTAGTGTGCCCAGCCCGAGTTTTCCTCTTCGGTTGCGGCCACGGGCCGCGGCAGGGGGTCACTCGAAGCGGCGGTGGGCGCCGCGCTCTGGGCCGGTGTAGATGATGGAGTCGTTGGAGAGGCGGAAGAAGGAACCCTCGCGCTGCTCGAGGAGCTGCCCGAGCATGCCGATGGAGCGGGGCATGATGAACATGGGCTTGCCGGCCTCGGGCGGCAGGCCGAGGTCGCACAGCAGGGCGCCGATGGCGCCGTCCACGTTGATGCACAGGCCGGGCGACTTCTTCTCCCGCAGGCTGCGCTCGATGGCGAGGGCCAGTTCACAGGCCTCGCCGGCGACGCCAAGCTCGCTGGCCATCTGGAGCAGGGTCTGCGCGCGGGGGTCCTGGCCGTAGGTGCTGTAGTAGCGGTGGCCGTAGCCGGGGATCCGCCGCTTCTCCCCGCCGTAGGCCCCCGTGATCTTGTCCACCACGTACGCCCCCAGCTCCGTCAGGCCCGTGACCTTCACCCCGTCGGCCTCGAAGACGCCGGACGCGGCCATCGCCTCGCGGTACCGCGTGAGGAAGTCGGTGAGTACCCGCGCGGCGCCCTCCCCTGCCCCGGCGTGTGTGTCGCCCATTGCGGTGATGCCGGCGGCGAGGCCGGTCTTCAGGGAGTTGCCGCCGGAGTAGCACGCGACGGCGGCGAGCGACGAGGGGGTGGCGGGGGTGTGGTCCATGCAGGCAACGAACGCGGCGCGGAGGATCTCGCGGCGCTGGGCGCCCAGGCTCTGGCCGGAAAGGGCTTTGAGGACAGCGCCCTCGATGCAGGCCACGCCGTCCCAGGCGTCGGGATGGCCGAGCAGGTGGGCCGCAATGGTGATGGCGGCCGGCGCGAGCATGAGCGCCTGCGCCTGGGCAGTCGTGTAGCCTTGGGCGATCTCGGGCGGCAGCGCCGCGACGTCGGGCTCGGGCATGGCGAGGAGCGCGGCGCTGATGGCAACCTGCATGCGCACGCCCGAGCGGTAGCTCTCGACGGCGGTCTTCAGCGCCAAGCCGTTGGGCGCGCAGTGGCGCGCGCAGTGGAGGAAGTCGCGCTTGAGGCGGAAGGCATCCTCGTGGCTCACGTCCTGCTTGCGCAGGGCCATGAAGGCCATCTCGGGAATGGAGGCGTGTCGCATGAGGTCGGTGATGGGATAGCCGCGGAAGTAGGGCATGCCGTCGGCGATCTGGGTGATGCCGGTGCGGATCTGGACGGCGCGAGCCTGGGCCTTGAGGTTCTCGAGCTTCATCTTGTCGATGCTGACGAGCTCGAGTTCCTCGGTGACGGCGTGGTCGAGGTCGGGGCCTTGCCGCGGCATGGCGCGCTCGACGAGGGTGATGAGCTCGTCGGAGGTCTTGGCGACGGGGATGCCGGCACGCTCACAGGCCTCGATCTTGCTCTCGTAGCTGCCCTCGGCCTCGCCGATGATGGCGCCGGCGTGGCCCATGCGGGAGCCGCGGGGGAAGAGCTCCTGCGCGCCGATCCCGGTCAGGCGGACCACCACGCGCTTCGGGTAGTCGGTCTCCGCAATGTACGCGGCGGCCTCCTCCTCGTAGGTGCCGCCGATCTCGCCGTTGAGGATCACCAGCCACGTGCCCGGGTCGTCGTGGACCAGCTCGAGGAGGTCGCGGAAGGACGTGCCGGAGATGCGGTCGCCGCCGATGCCGACCACGAGGCTGGTGCCGTAGCCGAGGGCGTTGAAGATCTCGGTGGCGAGGCTGAGGCACATGCCGCCGCTCTTCGAGAAGATCGCGATGTGCCCAGGGTAGAAGACGCCCGGATCGTTGCCGCCGATGGCCCCGATCTTCGCCCGCTCCACCGGGTTGATGATCCCCACCGACGCGGGGCCGACGACGCGAACCCCGTAGTCCTCGGCGCACTGGACGATCGCGGCGGCGTCGCGGCGGGGCACGCCCTCGGTCAGGATGTTGACCAGGCGAATGCGGCCCGTGGTGATGGCCTCGAAGGCCGCGTCCCTCGCAGCGTCCTTCGGCACCGAGACGAGGCTGGCGTTTGCCTCGGGGTGGGCCATGATCGCCTCGGCCACCGTCTCGTAGACGGGAACCCCGTCCACCTCCTCGCCGCCCTTCCCCGGCGTGACGCCGGCGACGACGTGGGTGCCGTAGTCGGTCATCTCGCGGGAGATCTTCGTCCCCTGCTTGCCCGTGATGCCCTGGACGATGAGGCGGGTGTCCCGGCCGATGAGGATGCTCATTGCGGCTCCCCCGATCTCGCGTCGGCGTGCCGCTTGGCCTGGCGGATGACCATGCGCGCGGAGTCGACGACGGAGGTGGCCATGCCGCGCAGGAATAGGTTGTAGCCCTCGCGCTCGCGGACGGTGCGGAGGGCGTCGAAGGCCTCCTCGTCGCGGGGCCCGGCGCGGCGGATGATGATGGGGGTGGTCTTGTCGAAGCCGGGCGCCTCGCGGATGCCGGCCATGACGCCGTTGACCAGCGTCTCGTGGATGTCCGTGAAGTTCGCCCGGCCGCCGATGACCCAGACGGCGTCGATGGGGCCTGGGTACTGGAGGGCGATCCGCGTGAGGCCGGCGACCTTCTCGCCCGTGGGGTTGCCGCTGTACTCGGTGAACACGGCGGGCTTGCCGCCGAGCAGATAGAGGTCGTCGAGGGCCTCGACGCTCGTGCCGCCGCCGGAGGCGAGGATGACGATGTTGCCCTCGGGCAGCTCGTAGAACATGCGGCCGGCGGCGCCGCGGCTGTCGCGCCGGTCGTTCTCCAGCGCCAGGCGCTCGAGCTCCGTCGGCTCGCGGCCTGAGCCCAGGCGGCTGGGCAGCCGCAGCAGGCCGAGGCGGTAGAGCGCCTCGTCGTCGATCTCCACCTTCGCGTCCGCCGCGTACCACGCGTCCGCCGGCGTGCCGATCAGCGGGTTGATCTCGGCCAGCACCGCGTCGTCTTCGATAAACATGTGGTAGAGCCGGAGCAGGACACCCGCCACGTGCTCGCTCCCCTGGCCGAAGCCCACCCGCTTGAC
>CAZDNN010000307.1:0-7877 GCA_964506385.1 uncultured Planctomycetota bacterium | reverse complement strand
CGACTACGCTCGCAGCAAGGGCATCGAGATCGGCGGCTACTCGCTCCTCGCCTCGCGGCGGGTCGGCGGCGGCAACGACGTGGTCTCGCCAAAGGGGCAGAGCCCCACGTTCGGCAACTGCCCGGCCCTGACCTCGAAGTGGGGGCAGGCTTACTTCCGCAAGCTCTACCAGTTCTTCGAGAGGACCGGCTTCCGCCTCCTCGAGCACGACGGCTCCTACCCTGGTGACCTCGACGTCACGCCCCGCCCGCCGCTCCAGAAGGGCGGCGACGACTCGCGATGGGTGCAGTGGCGCATCATCAGCGACTTCTACAAGTGGTGCCGCGGCCAGGGCGTCTACCTCAACGTGCCCGACTTCTACTACCTGAGCGGCTCGACCAAGAACGGCATGGGCTACCGCGAGGTCAACTGGTCGCTCCCCCGCGCCCAGCAGGTCATCCACACCCGCCAGAACATCTATGACGGCACGTGGCAGAAGACGCCCTCCATGGGCTGGATGTTCGTGCCCCTCACCCAGTATCACGGCGGCGGAGCGGCGGCGACCATCGAGCCGCTCGACAAGCACCTCGACCACTACGAGCGGATGGTCACGAGCAACCTCGCGCTCGGCGTCCAGGCCTGCTACCGCGGCCCCAGGCTCTATGACACCAACCGCACGAAGGCGATGGTCAAGCGGTGGGTCGAGTGGTTCAAGGCATACCGCGACATCCTCGAGTCCGATGTCATCCACGGCCGCCGCGCCGACGGACGCGACCTCGACTGGATGCTCCACGTCAACCCCAGGCTCAAGCGCAAGGGCATGCTCGTCGTCTTCAACCCCCTCACCGAGGCGCGGGAGAAGACCCTGCGCGTCAACCTCTACTACACGGGCCTCACGAAGACCGCCCGCGTCTCCGAGAAAGGCGGCGCGGCAAAGGAGTATGCGCTTGATCGCAACTACTGCATCGACCTCCCCGTCCGCGTCGAGCCCGAGGCCATGACCTGGCTTGTCATCGAATAAGACACATCAGGACACAACATGAAGCTCCAAAGGCGCAAGCTGAGGCCCATCATCATCGGAATGGCCCTGGCGGCTGCATCCGCGATGGCAGGAGAGAACGGCGTGGGCGAGCACGCGCTGCGGCTGGTCGCCAGGTATCAGGGAGTCTTCACGGCGCCGCCGAAGCGGGTGCCCACCAACAAGGTGGTGGACGGCCCGGTGCTCGGCAACGGCGACGCAGGCGTGGCCCTCGCCGGGCCGCCGGAGAGCCAGCTCTGGTGCATCGGCAAGAACGACTTCTGGAGCCGCTCGCGCCGCTGCGTCATCACCGTGGGCGGCCTGCGGCTGGTGGCGCCCGCACTGGGCGGCGCCAGCTATCGCCAGGAGCAGGACCTGCTGCGGGCCGAGGTGAGTGGCGTGTTCGAGGCGAAAGGGCTGTCGCTGCGGACCCGCTCGTGGGTGGCGGCCACCGAGAATCTGCTCGTCACCGAGCTGTCGTGCGCGGGCAAGCCGATCGAGGTCGCGCTCGCGCAGTTCGCCGGCCCCGCAGGCTCCGCGTCGAGCGCGCGCATCCGCGAGACGGGGAACCACGTGAACATCGGCCGCGAGCAGCACGGCCGCGGCCGCTGGCACTTCCACGGCCTGCTCGATGACGTCCGCATCTACGACCGCGCGCTGGCTGCCGACGAGGTCAAGGCTCTTGCCGAGGGCAAGGACGTGCCCAAGGGATTGGCGAAGCGGTGGGACTTCGACGACGGCGACGCCGAGGGCAAGCTCGGCAAAGCCAAGTCGTTCGACGGCAAGACGACGTGGGTGGATGGCGGCCCGCTGCGGCTCAAGAGCGCCGTGACCATCGCCGCGTGGGTCCGGCCCGCCTCCTTCGCTCCCTCTGGCCACGCCACCTACGTCGTGAGCAAAGGCGACTGGAACCACGCCTACAGCCTCGGCTTCTCGGCCGACAAGCTGCGCGTGGCCGTCGGCAACGAGTTCGCGCAGACGCCGAAGCCCCTTGCCGTGGGGAAGTGGCAGCACGTGGCCGGCACCTTCGACGGCTCGGCCATCAAGGTCTATGTGGACGGCCAGGAGATCAAGGGCGCTACCTCGGATGCCGCCGGCGACGCGGCGGCGGGAGTCGAGGGCAACGTCGCTTGGTTCACCCGCCGCGCCGACCCGGCCAGCGTCAAGGAAGGGCGGACGGTGGCCGTGGCCACGCGCGTCCTGGGCGCCGAGGTGAAGGCCGAGGGCGAGGAGGGGCTGCGCATCGCGCTCGCGCCAGGCAAGCAGGCCATCGTCGTCACCTCCATCCTGAGCGACCTGGATGCGAAGGACCCGCTGGCCGCCGCGCGGAAGCGGGTGGGGGGTCTCACCGTCGCCGACGTGGCGAGGCTCGGCGAACAGCATCAGGCTTGGTGGCGGGGCTTCTGGGCGCGGTCCTTCGTCGAAATCGGCGACCCGCTGGTCGAGAAGTTCTGGTACGGCTCCCACTATCTCATGGCCTCGTGCAGCCGCGCGGGGAAGGTGCCGCCCGGGCTCTTCGGCAACTGGATCACCACCGACAAGCCTGCCTGGGCGGGCGACTTCCACCTCAACTACAACCACGAGGCACCCTTCTGGGGCCTCTACTCGTCGAACCACGTGGACACCGCGGCGAGCTACGAAACGCCGATCATGGAGTTCCTCCCCCAGGCCAAGGCGGATGCCCGGAAGCACCTGAACTGCCGGGGCGTCTACTGCATCGTCGGCATCGGCCCCTGGGGCATCCGCTCGGGCAACGTGTTCCTCGGCCAGAAGAGCAATGCCTCCTACGCCGCCACCAACATGGTGATGCGCTTCTACGCCACCTACGACCTCGACTACGCGCGGAAGATCGCCTATCCCTTCCTCCGCGAGGTCGGCGACTTCTGGGAGGACTACCTGAAGCTCGAAGACGGCCGGTACATGGACTACAACGACGCGATCCATGAGGGCCACACGCCCAAGGACGTCAACCCGCTTCTCGCGCTCGGCCTCATCCCCATGGTCTTTCGCGGTCTGCTCGACATGAGCGAAGAGCTCGGCGTCGATGAGGGCCGCCGCGCGAAATGGCAGCACATCCTCGACCACATGCCCGACTACCCCGTCCAGGAGATGAAGGGCAAGACCGTCTTCCGCTACTCCGAGCGCGGCCAGGCGTGGTTCGGGAGCAACACCCTGGGAATCCAGCACATCTATCCCGCCGGCGCCATCGGGCTCGACAGCGACCCCAAGCTCCTCGGGATCGCCCGCAACACCCACGCCGTGCTCGGCCGCTGGCGCGACTACAACGGCTTCCCCACCTACTACACGGCCGCCGCCCGCATCGGCATCGACCCGAAGCTCATCCTCGACAACCTCCGCCACCAGCTCGAGCACCACAGCTACCCCAACCTGTTCGTCTTCTACGGCGGCGGCGGCATCGAGTGTTGCTCGGCCGTGCCCACGTGCATCAACGAGATGCTGCTCCAAAGCCACGAGGGCGTGCTGCGTTTCTTCCCCTGCTGGCCGAAGGGCCGGGACGCCCGTTTCGGCAACCTGCGCGCCTACGGCGCCTTCCTCGTCTCCGCCGAGCTCGAGGGCGGCCAGGTGGGCGGCGTCTGCATCACGAGCGAGAAGGGCCGCGACTGCACCGTCCTCAACCCCTGGCCAGGCCGCAGCATCCGCGTCAGCCGCGACGGCAAGGCGGCGGAGACCCTGCGTGGCGACCGCGTGACCTTCAAGACCCGGCCCGGCGAGACCGCCACGCTGGCACCAGCCGACTGACTGACAGGAGAGCCCTGTGTCCACCCCAGGCCGAACGATAGCGTTGCTCCTCCCCCTCGTGGCCATTGTCATTGGCTGCGGCGAGGGGAGGAAGGAGAAGGCGAACGTCGTCCGCGTGGTGCGCAACGTCGGCAGCCGCGAGGGCTTCAGGATGCACTGGGAGGCGTGGAAGGCGGCCTTCGAGCGCGACAACCCAGGCTGGAAGATGGAGCTCATCAACGCCGGCGACACCCAGGTGAAGCAATACTACATGCAGCGCATCGCCGGCAACGACCTCCCGCCCGTCGTCCAGACGTGGAACCTCACCCGCTTCCTCGCCGACAACGGCCACCTCATCCCCCTGCCCGACAGCTACTACGAGAAGTTCGGCATGCCCCTGCCCACACCCCACAAGGGCAAGCGCTACGCCACCATGGGCAGCACCCAGCTCCTCGGCATCGCGGTGAACCGCAAGCTGTGGCAGGAGATCGGCGTCACCGAGCCTCCCGCCACGTGGGAAGCCTTCGCCGATGCCCTACGCAAGCTCAAGGCCAAGGGACACAAGCCCATGACCTACGGCGCGCTCGACTGGTGCGCCGCCATGCCCCTCCAATATGGCCTCTACGCCAACCTCTACGCCTACCGCGGCGACGAGGCCGACATCGGGCAGCCATCGTGGACCCAGCGCCGCGACAAGGGGGAGACGAGCTTCGCCGCCGACCCCGTGGCCCGCAAGATCCTCGAGAATCTCATCCAGCTCGTCACCGAGTTCTCGGGCGACGCGGCGCTCAGCGACGGCTACGACGAGGCCAAGAGCGAGTTCTACCAGGGAAAGACCGGCTGCTGGCTCATGGGCTGCTGGATCGGCGGCGACCTCGAGCCCAACAAGGTGGCCTTCGAGATCGACTACTGGCCCATCCCCTCGATGGTCGGCCGCAAGCCCATCTTCCTCACCGGCTCCTACCTCCAGACCGGCTGGGCCGTGACCAGGACGGCCACTGGGCCGCTCCGCGAGAAGAGCTTCGCCGTCCTCGACGCGTTGTATGACCCGAAGGTCTACCAGACGTGGCTCAACGCCGAGAGCATGATCCCCACGGCCAGCAAGGTCGAGGGAGTGACCGGCCCGCAGAGCGACTGGCCTGCTGCCCGCCACTTCTACGACTCCATGCTCGCAAGCTACAAGGCATACGGCGTCACCCGCGGCGCGTCCATCACCATGGAGGACCAGCCACCCATCGGCCTCGAGACGACGATGAAGGAAGTGATGCAGGCGATCCTCACCGGCAAGCGCGACGCCGACGCGCTCCTCAAGAAGCTCGACGGCGCCTGGGACAGCCTCCGCAAGGCCGAGGTCAGCTCCGCCGACTGACCCCCGCCTCTCCGCCAGGACTGCCATGGCCAGCAAGACACCATCCCGCTTCGCCCGCCCCCTTCGCCGCTCCCTCGTCTCGCTCCTCTTCTGCGGGCCGGCGGTGTTCCTCTATGCCGGCTTCGTCATCCTGCCCGCCATCCTCGGCTTCACCTACAGCCTTACCGACTGGAACGGCTGGGGCGCGGGGGGGACGGGCGCCGACCTGCTGCGCGCGATGACGAGCCTGCTGCGCCTGGCTCCGGGCGAGGCGCGGGCCGCCCTCGAGCGGTTCCTCGGCGCGCGGTTCATCGGCCTCGACAACTACCGCGAGCTGTTCCACAAGCCCGAGTTCCTGAGCTTCGGCGGCCTGGGCTCATTCCGCCAGAGCGTCGTCGGCTTCACCCTGTTCGAGACGCTGCTCATCGTCATCGCCTTCACCGTCGGCGCCATGGTGCTCGCCGTGCTGCTCGACAGGCTGCGGCGGCTCAAGGGGCTCATTCGCGGCCTGTTCTTCTACCCCTACGTCCTGAGCGTGCTGGTCAGCGGCCTGCTGTTCATGTACCTGGCCAACCGCCGGGCCGGGGCGATCAACCGCATCCTCGACCTCGTCGGCCTCGACGGGTGGCAGCAGAACTGGATGATGGGGCCGGGCTTCGGCCCCTACTTCATCTTCGCGCTGGTCACGTGGAGCGGCCTCGGCTTCTTCACCACCCTCTACCTGGCCAACCTCCAGACCATCCCGACCGACCTCTACGAGGCCGCCCGCATGGACGGCGCCGGCTTCCTCGCCATCTTCCGCCACATCCAGATCCCCATGCTCATGCCCACCGTGATGACCAGCTCCGTGCTCGCCCTGATCCTCGGGCTCAACCTCTTCCCCCAGATCCTCGTCACCACCCAGGGCGGGCCGGTGAAGCAGACCACGACGATTGGCTACTACGTCTATCGCCTCGGCTGGTCGGACAACCGGCTGGCGCTCGCTGCGGCCGTCTCGTTCGTCGCCTTCGCCGCGCTCGTCCTCGTGGCGGCGGCCCAGGTCGCGCTGCTGCGGCGCAGGCAGGTGAGCCTATGAGCGCGCGCCGCAGGAAACGCCGCTGGCCCGCCCTCGAGGGCGTCATGCTCGTGGCGGGACTGCTCTTCGTCTCGCCCTGCCTGCTCGTGCTCCTCAACTCGCTCAAGACCCACGACGAGGTGGTCCGCTCCCCCCTCGCCCTCCCCACGGCATTTCAGCTCGGCAGCTACCGCTACATCTTCACCGAGATGGCAATCGCCGGGCCTATGCTCAACAGCTTCCTCATGAGCGTGGCCGTGATCCTGTGCCTGATCACCATCGGGCCGATGGCCGCCTACTCGATCGCGCGGCGGCGCATGGCCACAGGGCCGATCCTGCGGCTGTTCTTCCTCGTGGGCCTCGCCGTGCCGTTCCAGGTCATCATGATCCCGCTCGTCAAGGAGTTCATGCTCCTGGGGATCGCGCGGACCTGGGCGGCGCTGCTGCTCCACTACGTGAGCTGGGGCCTGCCGCTGTGCATCTTCATCTACTCGGCCTTCATGACCACCATCCCGCGGTCGCTCGAGGAGGCGGCGGCCATCGACGGCTGCGGCGAGTTCATGACCTTCTGGCGCATCGTCTTCCCACTCCTCAAGCCCTGCACCATCACCATCGTGATCTTCTGGGGATTATGGATCTGGAACGACTTCATCCAGGCTTTCATCGTGATGGGCGCGGAGGGCAGCCAGTTCGTCTTCGTCCGCCTCTACGAGCTGCTCCAGGACCGCTACGTGAAGAACTGGAGCCACATCTTCGCCGGCGTCGTCA
Source organism: uncultured Planctomycetota bacterium (assembly GCA_964506385.1). Lineage (GTDB taxonomy): Bacteria > Planctomycetota > PUPC01 > DSUN01 > DSUN01 > CAZDNN01. The sequence goes on along the minus strand of CAZDNN010000307.1, from coordinate 971 downwards.
CCCTGTCGTTGCCGGTGACGATCCTCTACATCGTCATGCAGCGTCGCTTCGTCAAGGGCCTGACAGCCGGCGCGATCAAGTAGCCCGCTCGCGCTGCGTTCGTCGGCCCGCAGCTCTCTTCAGCTCCCGTCGGACCCATCGGTGCGAGGCGAGCCCCTTGACAGCCGGAGCCTGGGTGCCCCAGGAGTGGGAAAAGGCCAGAAGCCCTGTCGGCTTCTGGCCTTCTGGCGGAGAGGGCGGGATTTGAACCCGCGGGTGAGGAAATACCCCACCACTGGATTAGCAATCCAATCACTGATCTCCGTAAATGCTTTTCTGCTCTAGCGCTACGGCGATACTGCTCCCAGGCCCAACACGTCCTTCAACACTTTCGGCGGAATCAAGGCCCTGTGCAGGGCGCCGGAAGCCGTGCGCGCCGGCTTCGAGTGGCGCACGGCGCCCGCCGAGGTCGAGGCCGCCTGCCCGGTAGTCCAGACCACGTCGCAGAGGGCGGAGACTGGTCGAGGTAACCGTCGATGTCCTGGGCTGGACGGGAGGCCGTGTGGGGTCGTCCTGCGGCCACGGCGCAGGCTCTGCGATGAATGCCGGCGGCGCGCTAGGGCGGCGACGTACCAGCGGGCCAACGCCAACCGGGGGGCGAATCCCAGCCGAGCCGCAACTGCGCAGGGATCGCACCCAAGTGAGCATGAGATGCACTCAAAAGGGCACCAGATGCACTCTCAGGACACGGTCCGCGCGCGATAGGTGTTCTGGGTCGTTCGTGCTCGGGTACAACACTTAACCACCTTGAGCGGACGATAGGCTTGGGGTGGTCGCGTACCAGTACCTGCGACGATTCTGGGGCATCTGGGGTGGCCTTATGGGGCTCCTGGAGGCGGCAGGAGGTTATCCCCTCGCTAGACCTAACGGCGCGGGGACTGCCGATGGATCAGCGCTTGCGGCGACGCTTGGGCTTGGTGTCGGCGTCCTTC
>CAZDNN010000306.1:2597-7926 GCA_964506385.1 uncultured Planctomycetota bacterium | reverse complement strand
GGCCCGAAGACCCGCACGCAGTCCGAACGGACTTCTGCCACGGGCTGCTAGGCCCCTGCGAGTCGTGCGATGGCGGCGAGGATATCCTCGGCGTCGCCGGGGAGCAGGGTGCGGATGTCGAGGCCGAAGCGGCCGCGGCGGTAGCGGCCCAGGATCGGCGGGTCGGCGGCGCGGAGCGCCGCGCCCAGCTCATCGGGCGCGAGGCCGGGCGCCTCGATCCAGACGACGGCCGTGGGCACGGTCTCGCCGGGCAGGGAACCGCCGCCGATGGAGCTCTCGTCTGGCTCGAGGACGGCGACCCAGCCAGAGGCGGTCTTCTCGATGGCGTCCGCGAGGGCGGCGGCCTCCTCCTGGAGCTCCGAGACGGGCCGGCGGATCAGGTGCTCCGTGACGGTCTCGCCCGCGTGCTGGCGGAGATGGGCGAGGAGGGTGGCTTCGAGGCCGGCGAGGGTGAGCTTGCCCACGCGGAGGGCGCGCTTGAGGGGATGGCGGTTGATCCGCTCGATGAGCGTGCGCCGGCCTACGATGGCTCCGCCCTGTGGCCCGCCGAGGAGCTTGTCCGTGCTGAAGGTCACGACGTCGGCGCCGTCGGCCACTGCCTTGCGAATGGCCGGCTCGTGGCCGAAGGCGGGGTGGCCGATAGGGGCGAGCAGGCCGGAGCCCGCGTCGAAGATGACGGTGGCCCGCTCGCGATGGGCGAGGGCGGCGAGGTCGGCGACGGCGACCTCGCTGGTGAAGCCGACGATGCGGAAGTTGCTGCGGTGGTTCTTCAGGATGACGGCCGTGTCGTCGCTGATGGCGGCCTCGTAGTCGCTGAGGTGGGTGTGGTTGGTGGTGCCCACCTCGACCATGGTGGCGCCGCTGCACGCGATGACGTCGGGCATGCGGAACGAGCCGCCGATCTCCACCAACTCGCCCCGCGAGCAGATGACTCGCTGGCCGGCAGCCAGCGCGGTGAGGGCGAGGAGGACGGCGGCAGCATTATTGTTCACGACGGTGGCGGCCTCGGCGCCCGTGAGCCTGGCGAGGAGGCCAGCGACGTGAAGCTCGCGCTTCGAGCGCTGGCCGTCCGCGAGGTCCATCTCGACGTTGCAGTAGGCGGCGGCGACCTCGGCGACGGCCTCGACGGCGTCGCGGGGGAGGGGCGAGCGGCCGAGGTTCGTGTGGATGATGACGCCGGTGGCGTTGATGACGCGGCGGAGCGAGCGCCGCTCCTGCGGGGTGAGCCGCTCGGCGACCATCGCGGCCACCTGCCCGGCCGTCTCGCTGGGCGAGGCCGCGGAGCCGCCAGCGGCCTGCCGCGCCTCGCGCACCGACGCGATGCACTCGCGGATGCAGGCCACGACCACATCCCGGTCCACCTGCTCGAGCAGCCTGCGCACAGGAGCTTGCTCGAGCACGGTATCGACGCCAGGGATGCCGTGGACGTTCATAGGGCTCTCCCGTCTTGGGACGTTGTATTGTAGCCCCTGGGGTGCCGGGGATCAAGGAGGCACGAATCCCCTTGACTCCCCGGCCGGCGGGGATGTAGAATCGTCAGTCAGGGGAGGGGGTGGGCATGTGCCCAGTGCACGCGGTGTGGACAACCTCAGGTCAGGAGGCAGCAGACATGACAGGTCGTCGGCAAGGGATGCTGCTGGTCGTGGTCCTCGCCATGCTGGCCGGCGCCACGGGCATGGCTGCGAGCGGCATCGGCTCCTCTCGGCGCAACCGGAACAGGCACAGAGAGCCGTCGCGCTACTACGTCCTGCTGCTCAAGGACATTGATGGCGCGCCAGTCACAGAGGTTGTCGGCGACACGAAATACAGCGAGCGGCGCAAGCAGATCGAAGAGGAGTATAAGGAAGCGGTGCTGGACTGGAAGCGCGCGGCGATCGCGGCGAAGCGCGCGAAGGAGGAGTTCAGCGAGAAGCCGCCGCAGGGCCCCAAGCTCCTGAAGAAGCTCAAATCGTTCAAAGAGGAGGAGGACGCCGAGGAGTACGCCGACAAGGTCCAGGAGGCATTGGACAAGAAGATGGAAGCCATCCGGGCCAAGCGCGGCGAGAAGGACGACGACTTCCTCGACGACCCCGACGACAAGGGCAACGCCAAGAAAGAGGGCGGGAAGGGCAAGAACGACAGGCAGTAGCGGCCGGCAGGCTGACGGCCAGCCTGTGCCACCACCGGCGCCCGCGGGCCCTCTGGGGCTGGCGGGCGTCACTCATGATGTGGCGAAGAGCCTGGCCGGGCGGAGGCGAGGTCGTAGCTGAGCATGGGCACCTGGTAGTAGCCCATTGCGGCCATGGCGACGTCCATCCGATAGAGGGGGTCCTGGAGGAGGCAGACGCGGCGGTCGGCGGCGGGGATGGTGGTGGTGTAGATGCGCAGCTCGCCGGGGAGGCTGGTGATGATCTCCTCGCGCCAGTCGCCCAGGAGATCGACGACGGCGATGAGGCTGCCCTGGAGCCGCGGCTCGTGCGCCTTCCCGCCGTAGTCGCTGATGCGGCCCTTCCAGAGAATCTCCCGCTGCGGGTCGGCGTCCCAGTAGGCGACGCGTGGGCCGAAGCCCCAGGACATGTCCTCGCTGATGACCTCGCCCTTGGCCGTGCGCAGGCGGGACCAGGCGGGCTTCTTCTGCGCGTCGGTGTCGGTGCTGTAGCACTCGGCGCCGGGGTGGCGGGGGTCGATGTCGCTGCACATGCCGTTGCTGTGGACGTGGCGGGTGTAGCCCTGGTGTCCCCAGAGGATGGCGCCGGTCCTGGCGTCCACCAGGCACATGCCGTTGGCGGCTTTCTGGCGGGTCTCCATGCCGTAGTAGATTTCGAGGCCGGGGTGGGCGGGGTCGATGTCGCCGACGTAGCAGTGGTCGGGGTGGCCGAGGCCGGTGGACCAGAGGGCCTTGCCGTCGTCGTTGATGACGGCGGAGCCGATGACGATCTCGTCGCGGCCGTCTGCATCGACGTCGGCGGCGTGCATCCAGTGGGCGCCCTGTCCCCAGTACTTGCGGTCGAGCTTGCGGTTGTCCCAGCGCCAGCGCTCGACGAGCTTGCCGCCGCGCAGGTCGTAGGCGATGACGACGATGATGTTGTATGTCCCGCGCTCGACGATCAGCGAGGGCCGCTGGCCGTCGAGACAGGCGACGCCGAGCTGGTTGCGCGAGGCGTAGTTATAGCCGTGGTTCTGCTTCGCGAAGTCGTCGCGGGAGGGCCAGTGGATGCGGGTGATGGGCTTGCCCGTCAGGCCGTCGAGGAGGGAGAGGTATTCGGGGCCGCTCCGGACCTTGCCCTCTTTGTCGCGGGGGTCGCCCTCGCCGCTTTTCACCGCGACCTCGGCCTTGCCGTCGCCGTCGAGGTCGTAGACCACGTAGGGCGAGTACCAGATGCCCCGCTCGATGGCCCAGCCCATGTCGTAGCGCCACAGCAGCTTGCCGTCGCCGCGATAGGCCTCGAGCTTGTAGGTGTCGGGGCTCCGCTTCCAGTACTTGTACCACGGGTCGATGTTGTCGCGGGGCTGCTTGATGACGAAGTCCAGCCGCCCGTCGCCATCGAGGTCGGCGATGCCCACCTTCTGGAACGTGTGGTCGCCGTCGAGCTTGATGCTGAGGTACGGCTTCGGCGCGTCGGTCGGCGTGGCGGCTGCCTCGCGCGGCGGCGCCGTCTTCGCCCCCTCGATCAGCGGGACGATGTGGTACGTGTGCTCGGCGCCTCTCGTTGCCGTGGCGTCCGTGAAGTCGGTCGTCTTCGTGATGGGCTTCGTGTTGAGCTTCTCGGCGGGAGCCTTGCCACGGCGGCGGAAGACGTCGAAGGCGGCGTGAGGCCCATCGCCGTCGAGCAGCCGCCACGAGAGATAGACCTTGCCGCCCTTCATCGGCATGGCCACCAGCCCGCGGTCCAGCCGCTCCCGCACCCGCTCTGCCGCCGCGGCCGACGCGGCGAGTGCCACGCACAGAAGGCCCAGCATCATCGGCTTCCGCGCTCTCATCTTCTCTTTTCTCCTGTAACCTGGAACCTGGAACCTGGAACCACTCACACAGCGCCTCCGCCCTGGATTCTCGCCACCGCCCTCTCGAACTGAGGATTCCCCGGCGTGCAGTGCCCGCCGCACACGCACACGTAGTCGTCGGGGCTTTGCCTTAGCCGGCCGCCGAGCTCCGCCCACATGGCGGGCGTGTCGAGGCAGAGGGCGACCGGCGTGTCGGGGCTGACTCGTCGGATCTCGTCGAGCAGGAACCCGTGGATCTCTGCCCGCGCCTCGTGGGGGAACGGGCCATAGCGACGGCCCTTGAGGAAGGGCGCCGCGCCCCGCATGGCATCGACGAACTGCGGGTCGAGCAGCTCGAAGTCCAGGCACTGCTCCGCCAGCGCGAGGTCCATCCAGCCGAACATGCACAGGGCGATCACATCGGGCCTGGTGCGGCGGAACATCAGGTCGATCAGCTCGCGGTTCTCCTCCCGCCAGCCCTTCACCGGGATGATGGGCGAGAAGCGGAAGCGGACGCGGTAGCCCGCCTCCTGGCACTTCGCGGCAGCCTCGATCCGCTGGTCCCACGGCGCCGTCTCAAGCTCGATCCGCGTGCTCTGCGTGCGGGCGCTCACGCTCCACTGGATGATGGTCTGGCCCCTGTGGGGGTAGCCGAGCATGAAGTCCACGTGGTCGCTCTTACCCGCGTAGAGGAGCAGGAAGTTGCGCTCCTGGCGGGCGAAGTAGTCCACCATCAGTCGGGTCGCGTCGTACTCGGGCTCGAAGCAGTTGATGTCGCTGCCGTTGTCCCACTTGTAGAGGGTCTGGGGCGGGTCGAGCTCGCGGATGCGGCGGTCGGCGTAGGCGAGGAAGTCCTCGATATCCACCATCACGTTGAGCACCGTCCCAAACCAGCAGTAGGAGCAGCGGAACGGGCAGCCCCAGATCGTGTGGAACTCCCAGGCCGGCTGGCACACCCGCCCCTCCTGCGCCCGCCACTCGGGCACGCCGTCCCGCCGCCAGTCGAAGCCGAAGTAGCCGTGGAACCGCGAGGCGCCGAACTGGGGGAACTGCTTGAGCCGCCGCTCGCGCTCCTCCTTTGAGTGGTGGTTCTTGAAGGTGTTGAACACGATGGGCGGGTCGTGCGGCGCGGCCATCTGGCCCCATCGTCGGCTCTCACGCCAGCCGCTGGCGTCGATGATCTCGGCCAGCCGCGCGTCATCGACCCCGCGCTCGACAGTCTCGCAGTCGATGGCCGCGAGCATCCGCTCGACGCGCCGCGCGCACCGCTCGTCCTGCTCGGCCTCCGCCGTGATGTACACCGCGGGCGGCTTGAGTCGGCGGAACATGCATTGCTCCTTCTCGGAGGCAGAACGTCCAACGTTCAACG
>CAZDNN010000306.1:0-2497 GCA_964506385.1 uncultured Planctomycetota bacterium | reverse complement strand
CCTCCCTCCGACCACCGGCCACCCCGCCCCTCAATACGTGCATGGGATGCCTTCATCGTCCCGGACGGCGACCTTGAAGGGATGGCACGCGAGCTTCATGGCGCCTGGCGTGCTCTGGGGGCCGCAGCCGCAGACGTAGTTGGTGGCGGTGAAGCCGAGCTTCGGGCCGAGGGCCTTCCACATCGCGAAGTTCTCGGTCGAGATCGACACCGGGATGTCGGGGTCGTGCTTGCGGATCTCGGCGAGGTAGTGCTCGTAGATGGCCTGGCGGACGTGGTGGGGGAAGGGCTTGGCGCGGGTCCCGGCCACCTCGTCGCGGCTCTCCTCCGCTGCCTGGAGGAACTCGGGGTCGAGCTCCTCGCGGGGCAGCCGCCGCAGCAGCTCCTCGATGTCCATCCACATGAAGACGCAGAGGCTGATGACGTCGGGCCGCGTCCTCTCGAAGAGCAGGGCGACCGCCTCGGCCGCCTCCTCGCGCCAGCGTCGCACGGGCACGATGGGCTTGAACTTGTAGCGGATCTGAATGCCCGCCTCCTGCGCGACGCGGGCCGCCTCGATGCGCTCCGCGGTCGTGCCCGTGTTCGGCTCGAGCAGGCGGCTCTGTGTCGGGCCGCTGAGGCTCCACACGATGATCGTGTTGCCCTTGTGATCGACGTCGCGGGTCCACTCGGTGTTCCACGTCTTCGTGTGGATGATGAGGTAGCGGCCGTCGAGCGTCCCAAACCATTCCATAAGCGGGCCGAGCACCCCGTGCTCGGGCTCGAGGCAGGGCGGGTCCGCGTCGTCGTCGAGCAGGAACGTCGTCTGCCAGGGATGGCGGCGTACGATCTCGCCGAGATGCTCGCAGTACTCCTCGACGTTCACCGACGAGACGAGCAGGCCGCCGAAGCCGCAGTAGAGGCACTTGTGCAGGCACCCTTGCTGGAGGTGGATGCGCCAGCAGGGGCGGCAGACCTTGTCGTGGCGGTGGGGGTCGCCCTCGAGGTTGTAGTTCGCCCAGTTGTAGGCCCCGTAGCCGAGGAGCGCGCGGAGCGGGCCGCCGTCGGCCTTCAGCCCTGCGGCCCGGAGGGCCTCGACCCGCTCGTCGAAGCGCCCGTCGAAGCGGAAGGTGTTGAAGAGCAGGATCGGGTCGTGCACCTCGTCGAGGGTGCCCATCGGCACGCGGCGGGCGAGCAGCCCCTCGTCGATCATTGCGGGGATCTGCTCGTCAGCAAACACGACGGGCTCGACGGGCTTGCTCAGCGCCTCGACGACGCCCATCGCGCGCTGGCGCCAGAGCTCACTCCCCATCACGTCCTCGTGAACGAACACTGCCGGCGGATCGAGCGGGTACACCGCGCTTCCTCCAACGCGCCGGGGGCTGCACGACGCGGCCAGGGAGGCCTCCTTGCCTCTGCGCCGCCCTGGCCGCCGAGACCATATGAAGCCCTTTGGCCCGCGATTGTCAAGCGCGAAGTGCGGGGCAACCCGCCGCTCGGCCGTGCCAGGGGCGGAGCAGCGGGCGGGGGGCTTCATTCGGTTATGCGCATAGCCGAATGAAGCCTCCCCCGCCCGCCTGTGTGCAGTTGCTGGCGCGTCCCCTGCCAGCTCAGGCGACCTTTGGCAGCGCGCTCGTCTTGATCGTAAGGGCCGGCACCGATAGACTGGCGGAGGGGGGCGAGGGAGCGCTGGGATGCGCCGAGCGCCGAGCCGCCGTCAGTTTCTTGCACAGGCAGCAGCGGCTGCCGCGTGCCTGACTGGGCCGCGCGCGCAGGCAGGGACTGGCGAGGCGGGCGCGAGCGGGCGGGTCGTCGAGGTCAGGCACGCCCGCTGGCACGTTCGCGGCGTTGTGGGTCGGCGGGTGGTAAAGGCAATGCTCGAGCGGGGGCTGATGCGCCTGACGGGGCAGGGCAGCGCGGCTGAGGCGTGGCGGCGGATCGTGTCGCCAGGCGAGCGGGTGGGCATCAAGTTCAGCAAGGTCAGCCGCAACGCCAGCGGCGCGAACCAGGCGCTCGGCGATGCCATCATCCGCGGCCTGATGCAGGCCGGGGTGCGGCGCGAGCGGATCATCGCCGTGGAGGCCTGGGGCGCGGGGTTCCCAGGCACCGGCGAGTTCGACGGGTGCTACGGCCCCGAGGTCGATACGGGCCTGGCCCGCGTGCGGCTCAGCCGCTTCGTCCGCGAGCAGATCGACGCGCTCATCAGCGTGCCCGACCTCAAGCCGCACCCGCGGCTGGGCGCCAGTGGCTCCCGCAGCAACGTCGCTCTCGCCACCACCATCATTGATGCCCCCTGGCATCTCCACGGCGCGCATCTCGCCGACCACGTCGCCGCCATCTACGCCCTCCCGGCCATCGCGGGCAAGTGCCGCCTCCACGTGCTCAACGGGCTGGCCCCCGGCCGATGCGGGGGCCTGGCTCTCAGCCTCGACGCGGCGGCCCTCGATCGCTTCGCGGCGGCCCGCGTCTAGCAGCCCGTGGCAGAAGTCCGTTCGGACTGCGTGCGGGTCTTCGGGCCG
>CAZDNN010000305.1:0-7926 GCA_964506385.1 uncultured Planctomycetota bacterium | reverse complement strand
CAGGCCCCCTCACGTGAGGCGTGGGGGGGCCTTGCCGTTGGCAACGCGCCGGCCGCCTTGCAGGCCACGGCGTCCACGGTAGAATGATTGCTGCTACGCGCCCTGTTGCCCTCGTCGCAGGATGGGAGCCGCTTGATGGATCGTCGGGCGTTCCTCAAGCACCTCGGCCTCGGCGCCGCCGCGCTGGGCCTGCCGAGAGCCCTCCGCGCCGCCGAGCCCGCGCGCAAGCGGCCCAACGTGCTGGTGATCTTCACCGACGACCAGGGCGCCCTCGACGCGGGCTGCTTCGGCTCGAGCGACCTCTACACCCCGCACATGGATGCCCTCGCGCGCCGCGGCGTCCGCTTCACCCAGGCATATGCCCACACCGTGTGCTGCCCGGCACGAGCCATGCTGATGACGGGCCGCCATCCGCAGCGGGCCAACGTCAATAGCTGGCAGCAGGGCAACGCCAAAGGCCCGAAGGGCCTCAACATGTTCCTCTCTGAGATCACCCTGGCCGAGGTGCTCAGGGCGGCGGGCTACCGCACGGCGCTCTTCGGCAAGTGGCATCTCGGCGCCGACTTCGACCACGGGCCGACCCGCCAGGGCTTCGACGAGTTCTTTGGCATCCGCGATGGCTTCATCGACAACTACAACCACTTCTTCCTCCACGGCAAGGGCTACCACGACCTCTACCGAGGGACCGATGAGGTCTTCCGCAGGGGCGATTACTTCCCGGACATGGCCGTTGATGAGACACTGCGCTTCCTTGAGGCGAACAAGGGCCGCCCCTGGTTCGTCTATCTGGCCTTCAACATCCCGCACTACCCCGAGCAGGCCGACGGGAAGTTCGACGAGCGCTATAGTGACCTGCCCATGCCGCGTCGGTCCTACGCGAAGATCGTCTCGACGACCGACGACCGCATGGGGCGCGTGCTCGCGAAGCTCGACGAGCTGGGCCTCCGCGACGACACGCTCGTGATCTTCATGAGCGACAACGGCTACTCGGCCGAGGACTACCGCATCCGCGTGGAGGGCCACGCCAGCGGCCTGCCGAAAGGCCACAACTACGGCGCGAACGGCGGCGGCGGCAACACGGGCAAGTGGCGGGGCCACAAGGGCACCTTCTTCGAGGGCGGCATTCGCGTGCCCGCCATCATCAGCTTCCCCGGCCGCATCCCCGAGGGCGAGGTCCGCGGCCAGGCCGTCACCGCCATGGACGTCCTCCCCACCGTCTGCGAGCTGTGCGACGTCCCGCTGCCCAAGGTCAGGCTCGACGGCAAGAGCCTGACGGCCGTGCTCGAGGACCCCAAGGCGCCGTCGCCCCACAAGGTGCTCCACTGGCAGTGGCAGCACAACTGGGCCGTCCGCGAGGGCGACTGGAAGCTCATCGCCACGGGCCGGGGCAAGGGGCAACGGCTCTTCCTCGGCAGCCTCGCCGGCGAGCAGCCCGAGCAGAAGAACTACGCCACCGACAAGCCCGGCCTCGTCACGCGGCTGGCCGCTCTGCACGAGGCGTTCGTGAGGGACGTGATGCCGAAGGGGAACGAGCGATGACACGGAAGGAGTGATCGCATGGGACCGGCCCACCGCCGCTCGATCGCCGCGATGGTGCTCCTGGGCGCCTTGGCCGTCGCCGCGGCCGCCGGGGCAGGGGAGCAGCCGGCGCTGCGCTTCGCCAGGATCTTCGGCGACCACATGGTGCTTCAGCAGGGCAAGCCCGTGCGCATCTGGGGCTGGGCCGAGCCGGGCGCCGAGGTGGCCGTCACGATCAGCGAGGACCCCAAGATCGCCGACGGTCTCCTGCCTGAGGCCGCGCCGCCGCGCGACGATGGGCAGCGCCGTGTCACCGTGATGTATGTCGAGCACAACGCCCCTGCCTTCAAGCCACAGAGCCGGCAGGCGAAGGCGGATGCCAAGGGCGCCTGGGAAGCGACGCTCGATCCCATGCCCGCCGGCTTCACGCCAAAGGCCGTCGTGGCGAGGAGCGGCCAGCAGGGCGTCGCCATTTCCGACGTGCTCGTCGGCGAGATCTGGGTCTGCGCGGGCCAGAGCAACATGGCCTGGAGCAACTTCAACCGCAAGGGCCGCGAGGCCGCGTCGGCCGACTTCCCCGGCCTGCGCTACGTGGCCTGGCACGACTCGTGGTACAAGCCCCGCGACGACATCAGCAGGGAGGTCCAGTGGGCTGTCTGCTCGCCGGAATCGGCGCAGCGGTTCTCCGCCGTGCCGTACCTGTATGGCATGTTCCTGCATCGGTACCTGAAGGTGCCCGTGGGCATCATCAACGTCGCCCGCGGCGGCACGACGGGCCAGACGTGGTGCCTGCGCGAGGAGCTCGACAGCATCGACCACGTAACCGTTACGACCGCCCTGAAGGACTACGACGCGCAGACCGCCATGTGGGAGGATCCCAAGCAGGTCGAACGGATCATGGCCGAGTGGCAGGAGGCGTGCGAGCAGAAAAAGGCCGAGCACGCCAAGAAGGTCGCCCAGGCCAAGGCCGAGGGCAAGAAGGAACCCCGCCTCCGCCTGCCGAAGAAGCCCGGCGACGCCCGCAGCGGCTGGAGCCCCCCGGCCGGCCTGTTCAACGCCACCATCATGCCCATCCGCCGCCTCGCCATTCGCGGGGTGCTGTATTACCAGGGCGAGAACCAGGCCTTCCAGCGTTGGACCCGCTACGAATACACGTTCCCGAAGATCCCAGTGTCGTTCCGCAAGGCATTTGGCGATCCCAAGCTGCCCTTCGGGTGCATCAGCCAGCCGGGGTGGGGCACGTTCGGTATCGATCCGGAGGTGGCCACCGTCCGGGGCGGCTACCAGGTGGTTCGCGACATCCAGCACCGCGCGCTCAAGGACGACCCCCACGCAGGACTGATCGCCACGTACCCCACAGGCAACTCCTACATCCACCCAGGCGAGAAGCTCCCCGTGGCTGAGTACGCCTCGCTGTGGGCACTGGCCAGGGTGTATGGCAAGCCCGTCGTCCATCGCGCCAACCGATATCAGTCCATGAAGATCAGGGACGGCAAGATCTACCTCTTCTTCGACAGCGATCCCATCGTCTACGAGCGCTGGAAGCACATCAAGAACAACGCCTACTGGCAGGTCCTGCCCTGCCCGCGCGAGGGCAATGCCGAGTTCAAGGGATTCATCATCGCCGGCAAGGACCGGCGCTGGTATCCTGCCAAGGCCCGGCACACGCGGCTCGACGGAACGCCCTGCATCGAGGTGATGAGCGACCTGGTCCCCGAGCCCGTGGCCGTGCGATACGGGTGGGCCAGTTGGCCCGAGGGCAACATGGTCGGCCGGGAACGTCTGCCCCTGCCCGCCTTCCGCACCGACGACTGGCCCCTTCCGGTCGGCGTGTCCTATTCCGACGAAGTCAAGAAGCAGTGCAGGGAGAACCTCAGACAACTGTCCGAGGCTGGGGCAGCGCAGGCCCTGGACCGCAAGATCCGCGAGGCCATGCTTGCGCTGCCCAGGCTCGAGAGCGAGCTCTACATGGGCCGCCGCCAGCGCGACGTCAAGAAGCTCCTCAAGAGCAAGGTCGCCCGGATGCGCTCCATCGTCGAGGAGCTCGACGACGACTTCCTCAAGCGCCAGTGCGCGGCCAACCCGGCCATCGCCGAGAAGCTCAAGGCGGTGCAGGCCCTCCTTGCCGAGGCCGAGGCCGGGATTGACAAACTGCCCGATGCCAAGTAATCATGGTGTTCGTCCTGGATCCGGCGCTTCGGCGTCGGGACGATGCAGGGGAGACGTCGTTCCTCTGGCCGATCAACACGCTCATGTTGCGCGAGGTGAGCGAGCAATGAGACGCGCGGTTTCATCTCTCCTGGTGGTTGGGCTTCTGGCCGGCGTCGCCCACGGGGCCGGCGGCGCCTACGTGAGGCAGGCGACGTGGATCGACACGCTGCTCCACTACAAGGAGGCAAGCGCGGCGAAGCGGGCCGAGGCCAGGGAGCCCGTGCCGCTGCCCGACTTCGGCCAGGGCAAGTTCACCGTCATGGCCTGGATCCGGACGCGGCGCGACGGCTCTATCCTCTCGAAGACCCGGGCGACGGGCGCATGGGTGAATGGCGGGAAGGCGCTCTTCGTGCGCGGCGGCAAGGTGTGCTACGACATCGGCTGGGTCGGCTGCGTGAATGGTCGGAGGCGCGTGTCCGACGGCCAGTGGCACCACGTGGCCCTCTGCGGCGGCTCGCCCCAGAAGATCTACGTGGACGGCAAGCTCGACAGCCAGGGCAGCCTCGAGGGCAGGCCCGACCCCCAGGGCGCGGTGCTCAAGATCGGGCACACCTCCGACAACTTCCCCGTCGGCGGCTTCGGCTTCGCCGGCGAGATCGACGAGGTGCGGGTCTACGGCCGCGTGCTGTCCGACGGCGAGATCGAGGCCCACGCAAGCAAGGAGCAGCCCTCCAGCGGCCACGGGCTGCTCGCCTGCTGGCCCTTCGACGGCAACTCCGAGGACGTCTCGGGCGGGCTCAACCACGCGGCGCCCGTCAAGCGGAGCAGCTACGTGGACGGCAAGGTCCGCAAGGCGCTCAGCCTGTCGCGCGCGGCGCACATGGTCGTTGCCTGCGGCAAGGACAGCGGGCCTATGCCGGCGCTGTGGGGGCGCCTCGCCGCCGACTTCCGCGACAAGACGTCACAGCAGGAGATGGCCTGGGAGCGGGAGGACGGCATCTGGGGCAGCGACCCCGCGCGCGTCGGCTACGCCGAGCTCGCCCGCCGCTACGCCGCCGCCGCCCAGCGCCCGTCGAAGCTCGCCAGCCAGGCCAAGGCCCTCGCCGCCAAGGCCAAGACGTCGAGGGACCTGAAGGGGGTGCGCGAGCTGTACCTCAAGTCGCGCCGCTATGGCCTCGTGCTCGAGCGCATCGCCGCCTTCGGCCTCAAGGGCCTCCGCGGCACGGTCAACGACCTCTACGACGGCACCCAGCGCGACGCCATGCTCGCACGCCTCGACGCCCTCGAGGCTACGGCCTCCCGCTGGGGCGGGGGCGACATCCCCGCCGGCGACTTCGAGGCCTGGAAGAAAGACCTCGCCTCCCTCCGCCACGACGCCCTCATCGCCAACAACCCCCTCTTCACCTTCGACAAGCTCGTCTTCGTCAAGCGGATCACCTACTCCTCCAACCACTACTACACTGAGTTCATCAACAGCCGTTGGACCCCCGGCGGCAACCTCTGCGTCCTTGACCTGAAGACCGGCGAGACCTGGGAGCTCGTCCCCGAGCTCACCGGCGGCGTCTTCGAGCGCTTCGACGTCCACTTCGACGCCACGAGGATCGCCTTCGCCTGGAAGCCCGAGGCGCAGAAGGGCTACCGCCTCTACGAGATCGCCATCGACCCCACTACGGGCAGACGCCAGGGCAAGCTCCGCCAGCTCACCTTCCCCCAGACGAACGAGGACTGGCTCGTCCAGATGTACCGCGCCAGGGCACACTACCACCACGGCACCGACGACATGCAGCCCTGCTACCTGCCCGGCGGCGGCATCGCCTTCATCTCCACCCGCTGCCAGTACGGGATCCTCTGCGACGCTCCCGACGACTTCACCACCACCGTCCTCTACCGCATGGACCCCGACGGCCAGAACATGGTCAAGCTCTCAAACAGCTCGGTGAGCGAGGCGTCGCCCGTGATGCTGCCCGACGGCCGCATCCTCTACACCCGCTGGGAGTATGTGGACAAGGGGGCGGTGAGCGTCAAGTGCCTGTGGGCCATGAACCCCGACGGCTCGGCCTCCTCGGAGATCTACGCCAACGACATCTCGCTGCCGCCGACCTTCATCTACGGCCGGCCCATCCCCGGCGCTGACGGCCACTACGTTGTCCTCGGCACCCCCCACTGCCCCCAGAACGGCGTCGGCACGGTCATCCGCCTCAATCTCGGCGGCGGCAACATCCGCACCCGTGAGCCCATGACCTACATGACCCCCGACGTGGACATCCGCGCCGAGGGCGGCTTCGCCTTCACCAGCGGCGACGGCCGCTGGCGCGGCGACCGCAGCGGACGCGGCCCGCTCTTCAAGGACCCCTACCCGCTCTCGAGGAAGTACTTCCTCGTCGCCCACAAGCCCGCCGGCCCCGCCTGGAACGACCCGAAGGGCTACGGCCTCTACCTGCTCGACGAGACGGGGAAGGTCTCCCTCATCTACCGCGACCCCGACATCTCCTGCTGGCTGCCCTATCCGCTCCAGCCGCGCCCAGTGCCGCCCGTCCTCACAAGCCCGCGCGACCCGAAGCTCGCGGCGAAGAACCTCGCCCGATGCATCGTCGCCGACATCTACCACGGCCTGGCCGGCGTCGAGCGCGGCGCGGTCAAGTACATCCGCATCCTCGAACAGGTGCCCAGGCCCTGGGCCACCCGCCGACGCTGGGGCGGCGACACCTACGACCAGCAGCACGCCTGCATCACCAAGGACACCCACCTCGGCCTCAAGGTCCAGCACGGCGTCGTCCCCGTCGAGCCCGACGGCTCCGCCCACTTCCTCGTCCCCGCCAACGCCAACATCCTGCTCCAGGCGCTCGACGAGCACTACATGGCCCTCCAGACCGAGCGGACCTACGTCAACTACATGCCCGGCGAGACCCGCTCCTGCGTCGGCTGCCACGAAACCCTCGAGGACGCGCCGGCCGTCGGCGCCCTCCAGGCACTCGCCCGGCCGCCCTCGATGCCCGGCCCCCAGCCCGGCGAGAAGGCCGGCGCGCGGCCCCTACACTACATCACCGACGTCCAGCCCGTCCTCGACCGCCACTGCGTCAAATGCCACAGCGGCAAGGAGCCCAAGGCCAAGCTCAACCTGAGTGGCGAGCTGACCGGCTTGTGGTGCGTGTCGTATGAGAGCCTCGTGCCCGAGCGGCGGCGGAACCCGCGCCGCGACCGCGGCCTCCTCGGACCCGTCATCGGCGAGAACCACCCCAAGACCGGCAACGTCCACTACCTGCCCGCCAAATCACTCGGCTCCCACGCCAGCGTCCTGGTCGCCATGCTCAGCAGGGGCAAGGTCCAGCTCGCCGACCCGCGTGCCGCCGCCCGAGCCGCCCGCCTCGCCGAGCAGCACAAGGCCATCGCCCTCAAGCCCGAGGAACTCCTCAAGATCACCAACTGGGTGGACACCAACTGCCAGTACTACGGTGCCTACTGGGGCCGCCGCAACCTCCAATACAAGAGCCACCCCAACTTCCGCCCCATCCCCACCTTCGCCGCCGCCATCTCCATGACCTCCCCGATCCCCGAAGAGCAGCGGTGACAGCCCATTGGGCTAATCACGGTCAGCCGCGTTTGTAAGTCTTCACCGAATTCTCTTGACGTGTCTTGTGTCGGCCCGTATCATCACGGCAGAGCGCCCGCCAGCGCCGGCACGAAACGGGAGGGCTTCCTCGCTTGTACCGATGCGACCTCCCCGTTCTGCGTCTCCAGTGCAGTTGCGACGCAGGAACCCGCCCTCATTCATCTGGGTGTATTGGAGGGGTCATGGCAACTTGTGACGAGATCGGCTACTGGTCAGAGATCAAGTTGCACATCGTTCGTGAGTACGCGGCTGCGTACTCGCGGGTCCTCGCTGCCCGCAGGAACCCTTCCTTTGAGCATGTCTACATCGATGCGTTCGCTGGTGCGGGTGTTCACGTGTCGCGAACCACGGGCGAGTTCGTCCCGGGGTCCCCTCTGAACGCGCTCCTGGTCGAGCCACCGTTCTGCGAATACTACTTCATCGACATCGAGCAGAAGAAGATCAAGGAATTGGAGAAGCTTGCGCGGCAGCGTCCAGGTGTCCTCGTCTTCCATGGCGACTGCAATGAAGTGCTGCTGACGGATGTCTTTCCCCGTGTGCAATGGCGCGATTACAGGCGCGGTCTCTGCCTGCTGGACCCGTACGGGCTCCATTTGGACTGGAGGATCATCGAAACGGCGGGGAAGATGCGCACCATCGACATGTTC
>CAZDNN010000304.1:0-7951 GCA_964506385.1 uncultured Planctomycetota bacterium | reverse complement strand
CCCTGGAGCATCGGGACGAGTGTGGCGTACCCCGCCACTCATGCTCCGTCAGCCCTTCTCCCACGCCAGCGAGTAGTCGCGCGCTTCGGGCGGCGGGTGACCGCCAGGGCCGTAGCCCTTGGCGGCGGAAACCCTGGCGAGCGGGACGAAGCGGTGCTCGATGCCTGCGTCGCTGACCTCGTAGAGGGCGAAGCCCAGGGTCGGGTCGCCGTCGGGCCAGCGGCCGGCCTGCTGGGGGAAAGCCGTCGAGGCGCCGATGTCGAAGCGCATGCCGCCGGCGAGGTGCGTCTTGCGGCAGTGGACGTGGCCACAGAGCACGAGGTCGGCGCCCGTGGCGCGGAAGGCGTCCAGCAGGCGGCCCCGCTGCGGCTCGTCCATGCCGAAGTACCAGGTGCAGTACTGCGCCGGGTCGGTGATGTCGGCGTTCGGCTCAGAGGGGGAATGGAGGAATGGCGGGTAGTGCATGAGCCACACGTGATGACGTGCCTTCGGCTCGCCTGCCTGGGCCTCCAGCCACGCCCACAGGGCCTCCTCTTCAGGCAGCCCGGAGCCGGCGAGCATGTCGCACAGGCCGCTGAAGCGCACGCCCTTGTGCAGGAAGCTCCATTCCGTGGGTCCGAAAACACCGCGGAACTGGGCGACCTGTTCCGACGTCAGGTTGAGGCTCACGTCGTCGCGGCGCCGGCTCGCCGCCTCGGTGTGCTTGTTGCCGGTGTCCATGTTCCCGGGGACGACGTGGACGGGGAACGGCAGCGCATCGAGGTCGGCCTTGACGGCCTCGAGCTCCCAGCGATGGAAGCTGCCGTCGCGCGCCAGGTCGCCGCCGACGAGCAGCAGATCGGGCGCCAGCTCGACGATCTGCTGGCGCGCCGTCTGCCAGTTCGCGTTCCAAGCAGTCTCGAAGCGAAAGGAGCGCGGCGAGCCCACGTGGATGTCCGTCGCGTGGATGAAGCGCCAGGGTCGCACGGGCGGCGCTCCTAGGCTTGGCCGAGCAGGCGGCGGTAGATGCGGTCGAGGTCGGCGACCATCTTCTGCCAGGGGAAGCGCTCGCGACAGAGCTCGCGGCCACGCGCGGCGAGGGCGGCGGCCTCGTCGGGATGCTCGATGATGTCCTCGAACGCGGCCACCAGGCCATCAACCGACTTCGGCGGGACCAGATAGCCGGTCTCGCCGGGGATGACGACCTCGGGCGCGCCGTCCACGTCGAAGGACACGACGGGCTTCCCTGCAAGGAGGGCCTGCGGCAGGACGCGGGCGAGGCCCTCGCGCAGCGAGGCGTGCACCAGGGCGTCCATCGCCGCGATGTAGCGGGGCACGTCGGCCGAGGGCACGAGGCCGGCGAAGACGATCTTGTCGCGGATGCCGAGCTGCGCCGCCTCGGCCTCGAGCCTCTCGCGAAGGATGCCGTCGCCGACGAACAGGAAGCGCACCTGCGGATGCGCGGCGAGGATCCGCACGGCGGCCTCGATCACATACTCGTAGCCCTTGAGCTCGAAGAGCCGCGCGATCTTGCCCACCACGACGTGCTCGTCGCCGAAGCCCAGCTCGCGACGCATCTCGCCGCGATACTGCCCGCAGCCCAGGAATGCCTCGACCTCCATCCCGCTGTAGACGGTCTCGAAGGGCCTCCCCTTCCCCACCCCGGCCGCCTGCGCCTGGCGCGCCATCGCGTCGGCCACGGTCACGAACTGGTCGGTCCACCGCGCCGCCAGCCGCTCGGCCGTGATGTAGAGCCGGTTCCGCCACCACCGCTCGTAGGGATGGAACGCCAGGCCGTGGATCGTGTGGACGACGGCCGGCACCCGCACCCGCCGCGCCGCCCAGCGACCGAGCACGCCGGCCTTCGTGCTGTGGGTGTGGACGACGTCCGGCTTCAGCTCGCGGAGCAGACGCCGCAGCGCGGAGGCCGCCTTCAGGTCGCGCCACGGGTGAATCTCGCGGCGCATCTCGGGCACGACGGTCACGCGGATGCCGAGGCGCTCGGCCTCGCTCAGCAGCTCCCCCTCGGGGCCGATGGCCGGCCCCGTGATGAGATGGACGTCGTAGTCGGCGTGCTCGTGGAGCCCACGGCAGGTGAGCAGCGTATTCTCCTGGGCGCCGCCCAGGATCATCCGCGTGATGATGTGCGCGACTCGCATGGGCGGGCTGCTCACGGCACAGGATCCATTCATGGACACCAGTCCCTACGCGCAGGATGCGTGATGCGTGACTCGTGATGCGTGATGCGTGATGCGTGATGCGTGACTCGTGATGCGTGATGCGTGATCAGAGCGATCGAGCCGGCGCATCGGACGTGCAGAGAGCCGGCCACCTGGTCTCTCACGCCTCCGCAACGGGCCTCTCCTCTCACGAATCACGCATCACGTATCACGTATCATCCCCGTAGTCCACTTGCATCAGGCAGAGCCCCTTCGCGGGGGCCGTCGGGCCGACCAGCGTTCGGTCGCGGCTGGCGAGCAGGCGCGGGATGTCGTCGGGCTCGCGCTTGCCGAGGCCGACCTCAATGAGCGTGCCGACCATGGCGCGGACCATGTTGTACAGGAAGCCGTTGGCCCTGACGTAGAAGTGGAGCCTGTCGCCCTGGGCCGCCCATTCTGCCCGGGTAACGGTGCGGACGGTGTTCTCGCCGCTCGACTCGGTCTCGAAGGCGGCGAAGTCGTGCTCACCGACGAAGTGCGCGGCGGCGGCCCGCATCGCGCCGACGTCCGGTTCGCGGCGGAGCCAGTGGACGTAGCGCGCGCCCACGGCGGGCCGCACGGGGCGGCACACGACGGTGTAGCGATAGGTCTTGCCCGTGGCCGAGTAGCGGGCGTGGAAGTCGTCGGGCACATCCTCGGCGCGGACCACGACGGTGTCCTTCGGGATGGCCGTGTTGATGGCGTGATGGAGCCCGTCGGCGGGGATGGTCGAGTCGGTGTGGAAGTTGGCGACCTGGCCGAGCGCGTGGACGCCGGCGTCCGTCCGCCCCGAGCCGTAGAGCGTCACCCCGTGTCCGACGACAGCCGCAATGCCATCCTCGAGGGCCTCCTGGACGGTCGGGGCATTGGCTTGCCTCTGCCAGCCGTGGTAGGCCGTGCCGTCGTACTCGATGGTCAGCTTCACGTTGCGCCGGCGCCTCGCGCTCATGTGGGTGATCATAGTGTGGAGATCGTGCTTGTCAAGGCCGCGGCATCGCGGTATACTGCCCCAGGAGGTCCCAGCCCTTTAGGCTCTCGGCGCGTGCCCAACGAAGCTCCCACACGACGGCGCCGCTTCCCCTTCTGGGAAACGGTGTCGATCCTCCTGGCGATCGCGGCGCTGTGGCCGGCGTACATCCTGCGGCGGCCCGAGCCGATCTGGCGCTGGCTGAGCTACGCGATGCTCGCAGTAATGGTCGCGGTCTTCGTGCGGCGGATGGTCGCGTTCCGGCGTCTCGCGCGCGAAGCCGAGGAGAAGAGGCGCCGGGAAGCCGAAGAAGGCGAGGCGAGCGGCCAGGGGCGCGCGCGGCTGCCGTGGGAGCCGCCGGGTACGTGATGCGTGATGCGTGATGCGTGATCCGTGACTCGGAGAACCATCATCCCGCCCGGCGCACTCGCAGGCAGCACTTCGGTGGCCCGGCAACGGCCCCAACGCATGTGATCCGTCCTTCTCACGCATCACGCATCACGCATCACGCATTGGCTCCCTATGTGCGGCATCTGCGGCATCATCCATCGCGATCCTGAGCGGGCCGTGGCTCGCGAGCAGCTCGCGCGCATGGCCGAGCGCCTCCGCCACCGCGGACCAGACGACTCGGGGACGTACGTGCGCGGCGACCGGCCAGCGGGCCCGCCCGACGCGGCGTCGCCGCGGAACGCGGGACTGGGGATGGCTCGACTGTCGATCATCGACGTGGCCGGCGGCCATCAGCCCATGGCCAACGAGGACGGCTTCGTCTGGGCAGTCTGCAACGGCGAGATCTACAACTTCCGCGAGCTGCGAGACGACCTCCAGGCCCGAGGCCACGCCTTCCGCACCCGCTGTGACGCCGAGGTTCTGCCCCACCTCTACGAGGAGCACGGCGAACGCCTCGTCGAGCATCTGCGAGGCATGTTCGCCATCGCCCTGTGGGACGACCGCGAGGGCCGGCTGCTCCTTGCCCGCGACCGCTTGGGCCAGAAGCCGCTGGTCTACCACGACGACGGCGAGCGGCTGGCCTTCGCCTCTGAGCTCCAGGCCCTGGTCGAAGCGCCCGGCGTGCCGCGCCAGGTCTGTGCCGAGGCGCTGGACCTCTATCTCACGTACCAGTATGTGCCGGCGCCGCTCACGATCTACGAGGGCGTGCGCAAGCTGCCTCCCGCCCACGTCCTCGTAATGACGGCTGAGGAGACGCGTCTCGAGCGCTACTGGGACCTGCCGGCCGCGCCAGACGCCCGCCTCGACGATGCGCAGGCGTGCGAGGTCCTGCGCGAGCGGCTGACCGAGGCCGTGCGGATGCGCCTGGTGAGCGACGTGCCGCTCGGCGCGTTCCTGAGCGGCGGCATCGACTCATCGATCGTCGTCGGGCTCATGGCGCGGGAGATGCGGGAGCCGGTGCGGACCTTCTCCATCGGCTTCGGCGAGCGGAAGTACGACGAGCTGGACTATGCGCGGATGGCGGCTCGCCGCTTCGGCACCGACCACCGCGAGTTCAAGGTCGAGGCCGACGCCGTCGAGCTGCTGCCCCAGCTCGTCCGCCACTACGGCGAGCCCTTCGCCGACTCCTCGGCTATCCCGACGTGGTATCTGAGCCAGCGCACCCGCGAGCACGTGACGGTGGCGCTGAGCGGGGACGGGGGCGATGAGGCATTTGCCGGCTACCAGCGCTACCTGGCGATGCACGCCGCGGCCCTCTACGACCAGATGCCGGAGCTGGCCCGCTCGGTCGTCGAGGGCCTCGCCGGGGGCCTGGCGCCGCTGGTGCCCGCCTCCGCGCAGCCGAAGACCATCGGCCGCAGGGTCCGCCGATTCCTCGAGGGCCTGCCGCGTCCCCTGGCCGAGCGGTACGTCCACTGGATCGCCTACTTCCGCCGCGAGGACAAGGAGGGGCTCTATGCCGATGCCTTCGCCGAGCGCCTCCCGTCCCGCGAGGCGGAGAGCTACCTCGCCGACGAGTTCGGCCGCGTGGAGGGCCTCGACGCCGTCGCGGCCACCAGCCGCGTGGACGCGCTGACCTATCTGCCCAACGACATCCTGACGAAAGTGGACATTGCGTCGATGGCCAGCTCGCTCGAAGTCCGCTCGCCGTTCCTCGACCACGACGTGATGTCCTTCGCCTACTCGCTGCCCACGTCTCTCAAGCTCGGCGCGACGGGGACCTCGCTCAAAGCCCTGCTGCGGACGGCCTTCGCCGACCTGCTGCCAGACGAGATCCGGCGGCGCGGGAAGATGGGCTTCGGTGTGCCCATCGCCCACTGGCTCCGCGGGCGGCTGCGCCGCTACATCGGCGACACACTGCTGTCCCCCGCGGGCCTCGACCGCGGCTACTTCCGCCCCGAGGCCGTCCGCCGCCTGGTCGCCGAGCACCTCGACGGCGAGGCCGACCACGCCAACCGCCTCTGGGCGCTCCTCGTCTTCGAGCTCTGGCATCAGGCGTTTCTCCCTTGATCTGACGCCTCTGCCTCCGGCGGAGATCTTCGGCCTCTCGTCGGGCCATTGACGATCCGCTCGCTCCGCGAGTATCCAGAGCGGCGTCAAGCCGCCGCACTCCACAGCAGAGGCCCCGGTGCGCCAACCCTTGGAGTGCGGCGGCTTGACGCCGCTCTGGCTTCCTGCGGAGCAGGCCCACCGGGAGAGGGCCCAAAGCACCTGTTGACACGGTCCCCTGCGGGGATTATCCTGGTGTCGCAGTCGGACCATACACCGATCAGGAGGATTGCGATGGGCGAGCACGAGCATCCCGAGCGGGACGAGTTTCCTGTCCCTCAGTCGAGTTGCTGCATGTCGCGGT
Organism: uncultured Planctomycetota bacterium; assembly: GCA_964506385.1. GTDB lineage: Bacteria > Planctomycetota > PUPC01 > DSUN01 > DSUN01 > CAZDNN01. The sequence goes on along the minus strand of CAZDNN010000304.1, from coordinate 2,004 downwards.
CGGCGTGCGGGGTGTCGCGGCGGGGCTTCATGGGGGCGCTGGGCGGCGCGGCAGTGCTGACAGGGCTGTCGTGGAAGCTGCTGCGTGCCGCGGAGCCTGGCGTGGCGCCGGCGCCGGGGCGGCAGCCGCTGGTGGTCAAGCCGTTCTTCGTCTACACGACCTACCGCCGCCGCCACCAAGCGAGCTGGCGGAGCTGGGGCGGGATCCAGACGCAGGACGACGTGAACCAGGAGGTGGCGCGGATCAACGGCGAGCTGAAGAAGCTCAAGGCCGAGGCCGACTTCCCGCTGGAGTTCCTGCCGCTGTCGTCGGTCCGCAGCGACGGCGAGGTGGCGAAGGCCGCCGACGCGGCGAAGGCCGACGCCATGCTCATCTACGCGGCGAACGGCAGCTCGCGCTGCTTCGACGCCATCGCGCGGCTGGGGAAGCCCGTAGTCTTCTTCCTCCGCTGGCGCTCTGGCCCCGTCTATCTGTGGTATGAGATCATCAGCCCCCGCTACCTGCGGCGCCACAGCGACGAGTTGAAGGTCCAGGGCATGGACGACCAGGACGTCGTGGTCGATGCCCTCGAGGACGTGACGTGGCGGCTGCGGGCGCTCTGCGGGCTGAAGAACACCGTGGGCGCGCGCGTCGTGTGCGTCGGCGGCCCCGCAGGCTGGGCGTGCAGGCAGGCACCCGAGCTGGCGCGGAACCGCTTCAAGTTCGATCTCCAGACCGTCACCTACGCCGATCTCGGCAAGCTCATCAAGGCCGCCCGCGCCGACAAGGCCGCCGTCGCGCTCGCCAGGGAGCGCGCCGACGCTTACCTCAAGCAGGCCGGCATCACGATGGAGGTCAAGCGCCCCGCGGTGGACAACGCCTTCCTGCTCGACCAGGTCTTCCGCGGCCTTCTCATCCAGGCGAAGGCCCGCATGTTCACCATCAACGGCTGCATGGGCACCATCATGCCCATGTCCGAGACCACGGCCTGCCTGCCCCTCAGCCTGCTCAACGACGACGGCTACCTCGCCTTCTGCGAGAGCGACTTCGTCGTCATCCCCTCCGGCGTCCTCCTCGCCGGCATCTCCGGCAAGCCGGTGTTCCTCAACGACCCGACCTACCCCTATCGCAACATCATCACCCTCGCCCACTGCACGGCGCCGCGGCGGATGAACGGCAAGGACCTCGAGCCGACCCGCATCGTGACGCACTTCGAGAGCGACTACGGCGCGGCGCCGAAGGTCGAGATGCGCAAGGGGCAGGAGGTGACGTGCATTATCCCCGACTTCGCGGCGGCCCGCTGGCGCGGGATGCGGGCCGAGATCGTCGATGCCCCGTTCAAGCCCATCTGCCGCTCCCAGATCGACGTGCAGTTCGCTGTCGACGGCCTCCACGTCGCCCAGCGGATGCCCGGCTTCCACTGGATGGTCTGCTACGGCGACTACCGGCGCGAGCTCGGCTACGCGCTGAAGCGGACCGACGTCGCCTGGGAGAATCTCGGCTAGCCACAAGCCTCGGCGTTCAACGAAAGAAGCCCCGCCGGCTGCGTGCTGGCGGGGCTTCGTGTCGTCGGTGTCGTGCGTGTCAGGCGCGGCGGCGACGCCTGCGGACGAACGCGGCGAGGGCGCCGAGGCCGAGCAGGCTCAGGGTCGTCGGCTCGGGCACGGCCCGCAGGGCGATGTCGTTGCCATCGCCGCCCTGGTAGGTGATCCAGAAGCCGTAGGGCTCGCCGCCGAAGAGCGGGTCGAGGCGGCCGTGCTCGGGGAGGCCGAGGAAGTTGCCTGTGACCGCATCGGCCGTGCCGTCGTTGTCCACGATCACGAAGTAGTCGCCGTTGTCCGGCGCGTAGCCGAGCAGCACCTGGAGCTGCGCGTCGGTCACATCGACCGTGCCGGTGACCACGACGTTGTCGAATGCGGTGAGGGAGTCGAGGCCGATGGTGAGGAAGGACAGGGCTTCGAGGTCAAGCTCGCCCGTGGCGAGGCTGCCGTCGGGGGCCAGGGTGCCGCCCTGCTGGACGATGAC
>CAZDNN010000303.1:0-7957 GCA_964506385.1 uncultured Planctomycetota bacterium | reverse complement strand
AAGACCGTCCTCATCCCCGACCCCCACGCCGGCTGCCCCATGGCCAACATGATCACGACCCGTGAGCTGTCCGAGGCCAAGGCCCAGCATCCCGACGCCGTCGTGGTCTGCTACGTGAATTCGACGGCCGAGGTCAAGGCGCTCAGCGACTATTGCTGCACCTCGGCCAACGCCGTGAAGGTCGTCGCGTCTATCCCCGATGGCCGCGAGGTGCTCTTCGTGCCCGACCGCAGCCTCGGCGCCTACGTCGCCAGCCAGCTCGGCCGCGAGCTCATCCTCTGGCCTGGCTACTGCCCGACCCACCACCGCATCCTCGCCGCCGACGTCGAGCGGCTGAAGGCCGAGCACCCCGACGCGGCGTTCGTCTGCCACCCCGAGTGCACCGCCGACGTCATTGCCCTGGCCGACGAGGTGGCCAGCACGTCGGGCATGCTCCGCTACTGCCGTGAGAGCGACGCCAGCACCTTCATCATCGGCACCGAGAACGGGATGCTCCACCGCCTCCGCAAGGAGAACCCGGGGAAGACCTTCCTCGAGGTCAGCCCCCTCGCCGACTGCCCGAACATGAAGCTCAACACCATCGAGAAGATGGTCTGGGCACTCGAGGACATGGTCTACGAGGTCACCGTCGAGCCTGAGGTGGCGGCGAAGGCCAGGCGAGCCATCGACAGGATGCTCGAGCTGGCGTGAGCGCGCGAGCCGCGACGGGCTGCGCCGCCTCGCTCACTCGTACTTCCCTCTCAACTTCTGCTCCTCCTTCCGCCGCTGTCGGAGGCCGTGCCAGTCCATGCCCAGGACGAAGCGCGGCCAGAGAAGGATGGCGGCGATCAGGGCGAGCACCCCGCCGATCCAGCCCGTCGCAGCCCACGCCAGCGCCGCGGCCGCCAGGGGCAGGCCCACGATGACGGCGAAGCGCGTCAGGTATCCCGAGCCGTGGAACAGCTCGCCGATGAGGCGGACGGCCGTCACGTGGCGGCGGCCCGGCTCGTGGCGGATCTCCGAAAGGGTCCAGCGGCGGCCGTTCCAGGCGATCTCGCACACCGGCACGTCGCGCCACAGCAGCGGCCACTGGCTGTGGAGGGTCCACTGGCCGACAGCCACGAGGGCGGCCTGGGCGGGCGCGTCGTCGGGCAGATCGTCCCGCGCGCGGATGTCTACGCCTCCGTCGAGCAGGGGCAGCAGGCCGTCCACGACGTCGTCGAGGCCGTCGGTCTGGCCTGCGGGTGCGCTGAGGGCCTTGGCGACGACGTGGCGGACGAGGGTGCGGAGGTCCGCCTCGTCGGCCACGAAGACGCTGGTCGCGCTATCGTCGGTGGAGAGGAAGGAGAAGCGGGCGCCGACGTTGGAAGGGTGCTCGTAGGAGAAGTCCTCCGGCAGGTCGGCCGCGGCCTGGCGGCTGAGGGGGGTGAGGCCGAAGCAGCCGCCGGGCGAGCCCTGTGCCTCGATCATCCCGTCCAGGCAGTCGGCGGGCCAGACGACAGCCGTGGGGTTCTCGAAGAGCGGCTCCGTGGTGTTCCAGAAGGCGGTGGCCTCGAGGCGTGCGATCTCCTCGGTCAACTCGCGGCGGGAGAGGCCGGCCCGGCGTTTGGCCTTGATGCCGTCGCTGGTCGCGCAGTCGAGCTGCTCGTCGTCGTAGACGAGGAATGCCCCGGCGTCGAAGCAGTGGGGGAGGGCGGCGACGACCTCGCGGAGCGACAGCCCTGTGACGTGGAGCCACGTGCCGAAGCGGTCGCGGGCGATGCTCATGGGGTAGTCGGGGCGGCTCATGGCGGGTCCTCGCGAGTGGCACCGGCGAGGCGCCGGTCGAGACCGCGGATGGCCTCGGCGTGGCCTTGGGTCCTGGCGAGAGGCCGGGCGCGGTCGAGCGCCGCGCGGGCCTCGTCGAGATGGCTGAGAGCCAGCGCCACGCGGGCGAGGCCCACCCAGGCGTCGAAGCGGCCGGCATCGAGTGCCACGGCGCGGCGGTAGCTGGGCAGGGCGTCCTCCAGCCGTTCGAGGCGCTCGAGCACGTCGCCTAGGGCGAAGTGTGCGACGGCGGCGGTCTCGTCGAGGGCGATGGCCTTGCGGTAGTGCTCGGCGGCGAGGTAGAGGCGGTTCTGGCTGCGGTGCCAGTGTCCGCAGGCGAGGTGTGCATGGGGGTTGGCGGGGTCGAGCTTGAGGGCCTTGGCGAAAGCATCGCGGGCTCCCGCCTCGTCGCGGTGGCTGGCGCAGTAGCTGGCGAGGTGGAGCTGGACGGCCGGGTCGTCGGGATGGCGGGCGGCGACTTCGGAGAGCTCGATGCGGGCGCGGGCGGCGTCGCCGAGGTGGCCGAGCGCGTCGACGAGGCGGGTGCGGGTGGCGGGAGTGGCGTCGCCGAGGGCGATGGCCCGGGCGTAGGCCCGTGCGGCGCCGTCGAAGTCGCCGATGAGCATCAGCGCGTCGGCGAGGAGGCGGCGCGCCACGGGGCTCTCGGGCGCCAGCTCGACGGTGCGGCGGTGGACCCGCGCCGCGCGCAGCGGCTGTCCCACGGCGACGTACGCCTCGCCGAGCACGGCGCGGGCGTCGATCTGGCCTGGCTCCCGCGCGAGGACGCGGTCGAGCAGGGCGATGCCCTCGCGGGCCTGGCCCTGGCCGACGAGCGCGCGGGCGAGGGCGGTCTGCCCGTCGAGGGAGTCGGGGTCGAGCTCGAGGGCGCTGCGTGCCTGGGCTTCGGCGTCGCCGTGGCGGCCGAGGTTGCTCAGGCAGGTGGCGAGCTCGACGCGTGCGGCTGCGCTCTCGGGCTGTCGCTGCACGACCTGGCGGAGCGCGGCGAGCGCGTCGTCGTGACGCCCAGCGGCGCTCGCGGCGCGCGCCAGGCCGCGGCGGGCCGCTGTGGCTGTGGCAGGCTCAGAGATGAGGCGCCGGTAGAGGGCCTCCGCCTCGCGAGGTCGCCCCGTCAGCAGGAGCACGTTGGCGAGCGCGAGGCGGGCAGGGGGGTGGTCCGGGAAGCGCTCGGCCGCCGCGCGGGCCTGGCGGAGCGCGGCGTCAGGGCTGCCGATCTGCTGGTAGAGCGCGACGAGGTTGAGATATGCGGCGGGGTCGTGGGGGTCGGCCTCGATAGCGAGGTCGTACGTGCGGAATGCGGCCTGGACGTCGCCATTGGCCGCGCAGGCGGAGGCCAGGTTGTTGAGGTCGGCGGCGGAGGGCTGGCGGCGGCAGGCACGGCGGAAGTGGGCGACGGCGTCGTCGTAGTGCCCTGCCTCGTAGGCGAGCAGCCCCAGGCCGTTGTGTGCGCGGGCGAGGCGCGGATCGAGGGCGAGGGCCTCGGCAAAGAGGCGGCGCGCCTCGTCGCGACGTCCCGCATCGAGGGCCTCCGCGGCCGCAGCGGCCCGCTGCGCGGCTTGCCGCCGCTGCTCGGGGCTCGGCGCGCGCAGACAGCCGCAGGCCACGATGGCAACCATGACGAGCGCGTGGGGAAGGCGGGGCAGCGGGGTGTGGCCGCTCGGCTGGCTCACGGCTGGGTGGACTGGTAGCTTTCGTACTTCCCGACCAGCTTCCATAACCCCTGGACCTCGCCGCGATGGAAGCTCTGCTCGGGGTACCACGAGTTGAGCGGCCGCAGGCGGACCACGTTGTTGGCGTCGAAGAAGATCTGGCGGAACAGGCCGCCCTCGCCGGTCATGACGAATGCCAGGTCGCCGCTGCGGGCGGGGACGTTGGGCGAGAAGACGACCACGTCGCCGCGGTCGAAGCTCGGGGTGCCAGAGTGCCGCATGGTATTGTCGTGGACCTCGAGGGCGAAGCAGTCGCGGTCGGTCACGCCGGGGAGGGTGACGTGGTAGCGGGCGACGCCCCGGAGGAGCTGATCGGTGTCGGCCTTGGTCTCCACGCCGGTCACCAGGTCGAAGACGGGGATGGGCACGAGGGGGGCCGTAGCTGCCTTGTCCTTCGGCGGCTCCTCCTCGCTTGGGGCTGGAGCGGGTTCCTCGGCCTCCTGCTCTGGCGGCGAGGCATCCTCTTCCTGGAAGTCGATCTCGGTCTGCTCGGGCTCCTCGCCCTCCGCAGGCGCGGGCTGCGGCGCGGGAGCCGGGGAAGGGGGGGCCTCGGCGTCGCCAGGGGGCGCGGGCCTGGGAGCCGGCTTGTCGCGATGGAGCGGGTAGCGCTGGGCGATGAGCGCCTCCATCTCGTGCTTGCGGTCGTCCGAGATGGACCAGTATTGCTCCTCGAGCGCGCGCAGGAGGCTCACGTCGTCGGCGGTGGGCGCGAGGAACCGAATCCCTGTGCGGTAGGCGTCGCGGTCTACGATGCGCTTCGCCCAGACGACCTCGCCGCGGATCACCAGCGCGCGGACCGCGCTCGGCAGCATCACCCGCAGGTCCAGCCGCTGGCCCACGTCGTAGAGGTTCTCGCTGACGAACTGTAGGCCGCCGACCGACAGGTTGATGAGCGCCGAGATCTTCGGCGAGCCGCCGAGGAAGGGCAGCGTGCTGTGTCGGCGATACTCGACGGTCGCGTCCTCAACGACGAACCGCCGGTTGCGTCTGCCACGGATCGGCATGGCCACAGGCCTCCATCAGTGGCTCGTCCTTGGGGCCAAACCACGCTGCCTCATTGTAGTGGTGGCATGAAGGCGTGTCAACAGGAAAAGGCCGCCACGCCCGCAGGCGCGGCACTCGGGGCGGGTCGCTCCTCACCCCTTCGGCGGCTGGGTGAAATCGGCGCTGCACGACTTGCCGAGCTGGCGGAGGAAGCGGCCCACCGCCTCTTTGTTCTGATGGTTCTCGTAGCAGCCGTGGATGGCCGCATGGAGGGCCTTGCGCACCGCGGCGACCTCCAGGCCGCCGCCAAACTGGTATTGCTGGCTCCACATCTTCCCGATCTCCTGAGCCAGCCGCCCCGCGTAGCCGCTCGTGTCCGTGCCGTTGCCGATCACGGTGATCGCGTCGGCGATGGCCTTGACCGACTTGTCGAGGTCGCCCCGGACCAGGTAGTAGTGGGCCAGCTCGGTGTGGCAGCTCACGTCGTTCGGATTGTCCTTCAGGCGGGCCAGGTACCAGCCCTCGACCTTGCTCTTCAGCGTGGCCGCGACCTTCACCTTCTGGCCGGCACGGACCTCGATCTCCGTCTCCCACGGCACGAAGTGCTCCTTCTCGACGCGCACCGAGTAGGGATTCGCGTCCACATCGGCCTTCTCGAGCGGCGTCTTGCCCTCGTACTCGCCGTCGATGTAGACGTCGGCCTCCGCGGGCTCCGAGGTCACGGCGATGGTGCCCTTGGGCTTGAGGGCAAGGGTGAAGGTGAGCTTCTCCTCGGCGTAGAGCAGCTCGACGAGCTTGGTCTCGGGCAGGTGGTCCCGCTTGGTGAGCTTGAAGAAGTGGTGGCCGGGCTTGATGTCCTGGACGGTGAGGGGGGTGACCCCTGCATACTTGTCGTCGATGAAGACGGTGGCCCTGGGGGGCTCGGAGGCGATTGCGACGGTGACGGCCTTGGGGAGTGTCTTGGGCCTGGGGCGCTTGGTCGGTGCGGTGGCGGTGGTGGGGCGCTTCTCGGGCGGCCGGAGGTCGCGGAGCGCGGTCTGAACGCGGATGTCCTTGACGCCCTGGAGGATCCAGGCGGCCATGTCCTTGTCGGCCTCGCGTGCGTCTGACTTGAGGATGGCGAGGAGAGGGTCGGCGGCCTGGGCGCCGATCTTCTGGAGGGCGATGGCCGCCTTCCACCGCACCTGGTCGTCGGCGTCCTTGAGTGCCTTGACCAGCGCTGGGACGGCCTCGGCGTCGCGGGTCTGCTGGAAGACCCAGGCGGCGCAGCGGCGCGCCTCGATCTGCTCGGCGGCGAGTTGCGCGGCTGCGGCGTCGGTCGCCCTGCGGCCGAACTTGGTGAGCGACGTGGCGGCCTTCCAGCGCACGTCCTCGTCCTTGTCGCCCAGGGCCGCCGCCAGGCCCTCGAGGCTCCGAGGGTCCTGGAGTTCGCCGAGCAGGAAAGCCGCGCTCTGGCGGACGCGGACGCGGCGGTCCTGGAGGGCCTTGGTGAGGGCTGGGACAGCGTCGGCGCCGACCATCTTCACGACGTTCTCGGCCTTCCAGCGGGCGCGTTCCTTCTCGTGGGCGAGGGCGTCAATGACCTTGGGCAGGGCGGGCACGCCGATGGCGCCGAGGGCAACGGTCGCCTTCCACTGCGCGTCGTTGTCGGGGTCGTCGAGCATCTCGACGAGCTTGGGGATCGCGGCCTCGGCTTTCGCGTCGCCGAGGGTCTGGGCCGCGGCCGACCGCCGGGTGGCGTCGGCGGAGTCGAGCTCGAGGATGAGCGCGGCGATGTGCTCGGGTCCGAGGTCCTCGGGCTTCACCTCAGCGGGCTCCTCGCCTTCGGCTGCGGGGGCAGCGCCCTCGTCGGGCTTCGCCGCCTCTTCGGCAGCGGGCTTCTCCTTGGGTGCCTCGGGCTCCTCGGGGCGTAGCTCTCCGGGCGCGGCGAGCGCGGCGCTCAGCAGGATCACGGCGAGTCTGAGCAGGGCGTTTCTCATCAGGGCTCCATCCTTTTCAGCGGTAGATGCAGGCGGGCCGCGCCGGCGGCGGGCCGGCGGGCAGCTCGCAAGGGGCATCGCCCGGCGCGGCGATCCGCACGCGGGCGACCATGATATCGTTGTTCCACGTCCAGAGGGCCACCCGCCCGCCGGTCAGCGGGGTGGGATCGGTGGCCTCCAGAGCCAGCTTGTCGTCCACCCAGTAGCGGATGCGGCCTCCCTGCTTCTGGATCTTGAAGTAGAACCACTTGCGGTGGATGCTGTACTGGCGCGGGAAGCGGACGCTGCGGGTCTCGGCGAGGGTCTGGCCGTTGCGCAGGATGCGGGTCGCCTGGTTGTTCCACCCGCCGAAGACGATGTTGTAGCCGTTGCGGAGGTCGCGGCCGTCGCCGCAGATCACCGCGTTGGCGTCGCTGGCGTACTTGTAGCCCGAGCCGCCGCGATTGGGGTCGTGGCGGATGCCTGCGGCGAACTCGACGGTGACGTCCGGCCCGAAGTCCCGCTTGTTCCACAGTGCCACGAGGCTGTCGCCCTTGCGCTCGCCGGCGAAGAAGCTCCAGCGGGGGTCGCAGGCCCAGCGGTTGGTCACCTCCCACTGGCCGCCCAGGGCCCGCCAGTCGGTCGGCGCCTGGTGGAAGGCGTAGACCGTGACGTGCCGCGAATAGAGGTCCACCCCGTCCTTGGCCAGCCGGGCGCCGTCGGCGGCCCAGGCCAGGCGGCGGCCGTCCAGTGGCTCGGGGTCCTCGGCGGCCAGCACCACCTTGCCGTCCACGTGCGCCAGCACGGCGTGGCCGACCCGCTCGGCGGCGAAGAGCTTCGGCGCGTGCGGCAGCAGCGTGACGTTCTGCCTCGCCAGCTCTTTGCCCTTCCGCGTGACGGTCACGCGGCAGACCTTCTCGCCCCGCCACAGGCTGGCGACGTAGCCGCTGTCGAGGTGCTCGCCGTCGCCGGCGAGGCCGAGCCACAGGCGGCCGCCCTTGTCCAGGCGAGCGATCTTCGCCTCGACCTCGACGTCACCCGGGAAGTCGCCACGGTGCCACCGCACCGTCGGGCTCTTGCCGCGGAACGAGTCGGTGACCGTGTGCCAGTCGCTCTGGCGCACTGCCCAGTTCTCCATCGATTCCTCGGCGGAGAAGACCTCGTGGGTGGTGAACACCGGCTCGGCGCGGCGGGGGAAGGAGACGGCGACGTTGTCGAACCCCGCGCCGCCGGTGGCGCGGACGTAGAGCCCCGCGCGGCCGTGGTCGAGCGTGCGGTCGCAGCGGCGGACGAGCGGCCGGCCGTTGAGGCGGGCGGTGAGCACGCCTTCCTCGACCGAGAGGGCGAGCCGCTGCGCCTTGCCGAGGGGCAGCGCGTGGGCCGCTCTCGCCAGCTCCGTGCGCTCGCCCTCGGACACTCTGGCGAGTGTCGCCGCCTCGGGGGAGAGGCTCAGGAGATAGTAGTTCGCCTCGTCCTGGTAGTATGCGACGAGCCCCACGTCGC
>CAZDNN010000302.1:0-7985 GCA_964506385.1 uncultured Planctomycetota bacterium | reverse complement strand
GTGCTCGGGCTGGGTGGGCTGTGGTGGTCCCGTGAGGATAATTGCGGACCTAAACAGGTCCGCAATTATCGTGCCCTCCCGAAGTCTCGCACGCCTCCGCCCTCAACGTGGGACGACGCGCCGGCGACACGCTGCGAGCGGAGGGAGGATCTCGGAGTTGTTGAACTCCGAGATCCTCTTGCTCCCGCCCGCGCCACGCGGTTGCGTTGTCAGCCGGGCGACGACATTCTGGTGGTGTCACCTTCCGATGAGCGCTGTCGGCGGGCCGCAGGAGCCTTCTGCGCACGCGAGACCTGCCAAAGCGTAGGGGAATCCACGTGGAATCCTCACAGCGCAGCCGCCTGGCCCCCGGCGCAGGTCCGTTGACAGCGTTCCGAAGGCAAGGTATGATCTTGTGGTCCCAGCACTTGGGGCCTCGACGAGGCCCCTGGACACTGCGGAGGGCACGGTGAAGTACGCCGCCGTCATCCCCGACGGGATGGCCGATCATCCGCTCGACCGCCTCGACGGCCGCAGCCCCGTCGAGGCCGCCGACACGCCGAATCTCGACCGCGTGGCGCTCCGCGGTCGCCTGGGCCTCGTCTGCCATACGTCTGACGGCCTGCCTCCGGGCAGCGACGTGGCGATCCTCTCCGTCCTGGGCTACGACCCCACCGTGTACTACACGGGCCGCGCCCCCCTCGAGGCCGCGGCCATGGGCGTCGAACTGGGGCCGACCGATACCGCCATCCGCTGTAATCTCGTGACCGTGGACGCCGAGGCCATGGCCGACCACAGCGCCGGGCACATCTCGAATCAGGAGGCCGCCGTCCTCATCGGACTGCTCAATGAGCGGCTCGCCGACGATTCCCTCCGCTTCTATCCCGGGGTCGGCTATCGCCACCTGCTCGTCGTCCGCGGCGGCACGCCGCTCCTGGCCGACTGCACGCCGCCCCACGACATCCTCGACGAGCCGATCGCCGAACACCTGCCGCGCGGCGACGGCGCCGACCTGCTCCGCCGCCTGATGGATGCGTCCCGTGAGCTCCTGGCGGACACCGAGATCAACGACGTCCGCGTCGACCTCGGCGAGAACCCGGCCAACATGATCTGGCTCTGGGGGGCCGGCACGCGCCCCAACCTGCCGTCCTTCGCACGACGCTTCGGGAGGACCGCGGCGGTGGTCGCGGCGGTGGACCTGGTGCGCGGCATCGCCATCTCGCTCGGTATGGACGTCGTGACCGTCGAGGGAGCCACTGGATACATCCACACCAACTTCGTGGGGAAGGGCCGGGGCGCCATCGACGCCCTCGATCGGCACGACATCGTGGTCGTCCACATCGAGGCGCCCGACGAGGCGGGCCATCAGGGCGACATCCAGGCCAAGGTGGATGCCATCGAGGCCATCGACGAGCACATCATCGGCCCACTCCTCGACCACCTCGAGACCTGCGGCGACTACCGCATGCTCGTCGTCCCCGACCATCCCACCCCTATCGACATGCGGACTCACGTCCGGGAGCCCGTGCCCTTCGCCTGGTGTGGGAGCGGCGTGGCCGAGCCGAGCAATCGCCTCTACTCCGAGGCGAACGCCGCGGAGACGGGCCTGGTCGTCGAGCCCGGCCACCGCCTCATGGGCCTCTTCCTCGAGTAGTCCCGTCCCGATGTAACCAGCGATTCTCCAAACACTTAAGCAGAATGCCGTTGACGGCCCGTGGGCCGCGGCCTAGAATGGGTGTGAGGAGCGCCCGCCCTGTCCGCCCCCGTCGCCACAGGACGGAGGATCGTCATGCCCGCGCCTTGCCGTCGTCGCTGCGGAATGTCGCTGAGCGAGCTCCTGGTCGTCATCTCGATCCTCATCATCCTCGCGGCCATGCTCTCGCCCCTGCTTCTCTCTGGGCTTGCCGAGAGCAAACGCCAGCAGTGCGCTGGCAACATGAGGCAGGTCGGTGTCACCCTCGGCCTGATCCGCAACGCCAACCACGGGAAGCTCCCGGCCTGCTTCGACCTCGTCCCTGGCACGACGACGGTGGACGAGAGCACCTGGTGGTTCATCAAGGCGAGCGCCCTGGCCTATGGCCCGGCCGATCCGCTCCTGCTGCCCCGCTCCGCGCCATTCCCGCCCGAGCGCTACGTCCTGCGCTGCCCTGCCAGCCCTGACCCGCCCGACGACACCCATGCGCCGAGCTCGCTGCCGAAGTGCTACGAGCTGGTCAAGGACCGCGTCTACGACAACAACTACGCCTGCAACAACATGGGCTTCGACTACATGCCCAGCGTCCGGACCATCGGCGTGCCCGACGGTCCGAACGCCGTGCCGACGAGCTACCTCTATCACCTTCCCAACGCAGCCGGCTTCGGCGGGCGGACGCCGATGGAGCCGATCCGCGGCCAGTTCCTCGACACCGCGACCTCGACGAACATCGGCGCGAGCGCCGACATCGCCGACCCCGCTGCAACCATCCTGTTGATGGACTATGTCAAGGCCGACGCCCAGCCCTTCCCGGGCGTGGACGACCTGCTCGGCTACCGCTTCCGCCACCACGGCAAGGCCAATGTCCTCTCCGTGGACGGCCATGTCGAGGGCTACCACAAGGCGGACTTCCTGCGGCAGGTCGGCGGCCCGACCCTTCACTGGGAGGTCCGCCGGAGCCGGTGAGCGGTGCCCCTGCACATCCCCCGCCAATGCTCTCCGCGCGACGAGTTCGGGTGACCCTGTCGCTTGACAGGGCGCGGCGCCCCCCTACAATAGGGTCACCGAGTGACCGCGGACCGCCTGGGGAGCAGAGCGGATGATCCGCCCGTACCGCGCGGCCGACCACGATGCGCTCGTCGCCATCACGATGGCAGCCTTCGACGGCGTGTCGATAGACCAGAACATCGAGCGGCTCCACGGCGCCATTGCCGGCGTCGGCTGGGCCGATCGCAAGGCGAGCCACGTGGACGCCGATGTCGCGGCCGAGCCGTCCGGCATCCTGGTGTGGGAGGCGGATGGCCGGGTGGTGGGCTACGTCTCGTGTCGCTGTCACCCGGAGACTCGCATCGGCTGGATTCCGAATCTGGCCGTGCACCCCGAGCACCAGGGCGAGGGTATCGGGCAGCGGCTGATGGAGGCGGCCTTCGACTACCTGCGTGCCCGCGGCATGGCCTTCGTGCGGATCGAGACGCTCGAGCAGAACGCCAGGTGCTGCGCGTGGTATCCGAAGCTGGGCTTCCGCGAGGTGGGCCGGCAGATTCACTACATCCGCCCGCTGGCGGAGGACTGGTGACAGGAGAGCGCCGATGGCAGCAATCCACGGCCCAGGCCAAGAGGTCGAGGACGTCGAGCGCGAGCTGGGGCGGGGCCGCCGCGGCCTGACGGCGGGGCAGGCGCTCTTCGACCTGCTCTTCGGGGTGGTCACGCCGCCGCTGCTGCTGTGGTCCGACCCCGGGGTGTTCGACGCGCTCTACCTCTACGACCAGCCCGCGGCGCTCGCCCCCTACTGGCTGTTGCCGGCGTACGTGGCAGTGGGGGTGGCCGGGGTGGCGTTGGTGCTCTGGCTGCTGACGGGCGCCCGACGGCCGGTCCTGGCGATGCTGTGCGTCGGGCCCTTCGCGTGCGGCGCCCTGCTGTCGCTGGTCCTGGCGCTCAAGCTGTCGCTGGTGGCGCCCAATCTCCTGCCAGCGGTGACCGGCTTCCTGGGGCTGACCCCGTGGCTCACGGCCTTCGTTTTCGCGCGGCAGGGCCTGCGGGCGCTGCGGGCGGGGGCCGAGGTGTCAGTGGGCGGCATCGTCCTGTCGCTGGCCATCGGCACTGGCCTGCTGCTCGGCGCGTTCACCCTCGCCGTCAGGGCACACCACCGGCGGGCCTGGCTGCTGACCGACCTGCTCTTCAGCCGCAGGCTCGATGAGCACCATTACGCGCTGGCCGAGATGCTGCGCACCCACGCCTATGACGCCGAGGCGATCGTCGCCGACTACTCCCACCTTCCCAAGGGCGACCCGCGTCGCGAGCGCATCGCCACGGCCTACGAGACGCTCTCCGGCGGCGAGACCATGGCGTCTGCCTTGCGCAGGATGGGGGTGAAGGTGGAGCCGGAGGGGCCTCGCCCCGCGCCAGCCACCGCCCTCGCGCCCGCGACCACGCCGCCCCCCTCCACGGCGGACGTGCCGAGGTAGCAGGCTCCGCCTATCCCGCCGGCGTCAGGGCCATGTAGACGTAGCGGATCACGAACAGCACGGCGAAGACGAGCACCCAGGGGTTGATCTGGCGGAACTGCCGGGTCAGCCCCTTGAGCAGCACGTAGGCGATGAAGCCGAAGGCGATGCCGTCGGTGATGCTCGAGGTGAGCGGCATCATGAGGATGGCCAGGAAGGCAGGCAGGGCCTCCGTCCAGTCACTCCACGGGATGTGCACCACTGCTGTCATGATCAGGCAGCCGATGATGATGAGGGTCGGGGCAGTGACGGGATTGTGGTCGAAGCGCAGGCGGGTGACCTTCACGATCTCGCCGGGGGCGACCTCCTTCGTCCACTGCGCGCCGCTCGAGGCCATCTTGCGGTCGGGTGCGCTCTGCCACGTGGCCCGCGTGGCCGTCTCGAACTCGAAGGTCTGGGGGACCGGCGGGTGCTGGGCGATCATCTCGACGAAGGGCGAGAAGAACAGCGCGAGGATGAAAAGCCCCGCGGTGACGACACTCGCCAGGCCAGTCCTCCCGCCGTCGGACACGCCGGCGGCGCTCTCGATGTAGCTGGTCACCGTGGACGTGCCGAGCAGGGAGCCGACCACCGTGCCGCTGGCGTCGGCGAAGAGCGCCTGCCTGGCCCGAGGCAGCTTGCCGTCGCGCATCAGCCCCGCCTGCTGCGACACCCCGATGAGGGTGCCGATGGTGTCGAACAGGTCGAGGAAGAAGAATGTGAAGATCACGCCGAACAGCCCGTGTCGGAGGGCGCCTACGATGTCGAGCTGAAGCGCCGTCTGTCCGAGCTCGGCCCATGGCGGCATGCCCACGGGTGTGTTGCCCCAGTGCACGAGGCCCATGATGCGGCCGATCACGGCCGTGGCCAACAGGCCGATCAGGATGGCCCCCCGAACCTTGAGCGCCATGAGCCCGGCCGTGATGGCCAGGCCAATGACCACGAGCAGCGATGAGAGGCCGAAGGGGTGGATCATCCAGCCCGAGGCGTCGGAGTTCTCGACCACGATGCCCCCGGTCCGCAGCCCCACGACGGCGATGAGCAGGCCGATGCCGACGGCGATCCCGTATTTCAGGCTGTCCGGCACCGCGTTCATGACCCGCTCGCGCAGGCCCCAGAACGACAGCACGAGGAAGAGCACGCCCGAGATGAACACCGCGCCCAGCGCCTCCTGCCACGTGCACAGCCCGCTCTTGACGAGGAAGACGAAGTAGAAGTTGTGGCCCATGGCCGGGGCGAGCGCGATCGGGTAGTTCGCCCACAGCCCCATGATGAGGGTCGCCACCGCGCTCGACAGGCAGGTGGCCAGCATCACGGCCTTCACCGGCATCCCCGCGCCCATCAGCACCGCCGGCTGCACGACGATGATGTACGCCATCGTCATAAAGGTCACCACCCCCGCGCGGATCTCCGTGTTGATCGTCGAGCCGGCCTCGTCGATCTTGAAGAAACGCCTGATCGCATCCATCATCGGCCCCCTGGCCATTGCCGATTGTCGATTGCAGATTGCCGATTGGCTCCGTCGTCCACAGCCTGCGCCGCCTCCCGGATGCGCGTCACGGCGGCGAGCAGAGGCCGAAGAGCGTCGATGGGCAGGGAGTTGGCCGCATCGCTCTTGGCCTTGGCGGGGTCGAGCGCGACCTCGAGGAACAGCCCGTCGATGCCGGCCGCCGCCGCCGCACGGGCCAGCACCGGCACGAACTCCCGCTGCCCGCCCGAATGCGTGCCCCCGGCACCCGGAAGCTGCACGCTATGGGTCGCGTCGAAGACCACGGGCCAGCCCAGCGAGCGCAGGACCGGCAGCGACCGCATGTCCACGACGAGGTTGTGGTAGCCGAAGGACGTGCCGCGCTCGGTGAGCAGGAGCTTGCGCCCGCCTGCGGCCGTCGCCTTCCCGACCGCGCCCCGCAGGTCCTCGGGCGCCAGAAACTGCCCCTTCTTGATGTTCACCGCCCGGCCCGTGGCCGCCGCGGCCTGGATCAGGTCGGTCTGGCGGCACAGGAACGCGGGGATCTGAAGCACGTCGGCCACGGCTGCAACGGGCTCGGCCTGTGCGATTTCATGGATGTCGGTGAGGATGGCGACGCCGTGCTTCGCCTTGACGGCGGCGAGGATCGCGAGCCCGCGCTCGAGGCCGGGGCCGCGGAACGACTTGGCCGAGCTGCGGTTGGCCTTGTCGAACGACGCCTTGAAGACGAAGGGCAGCTCCGCCTCCGCCGCGACGGCCTTCAGCCGCGACGCCAGCCCCATGCACTGCCGCTGCGACTCGATGACGCACGGCCCCGCAATGAGAAGCAGCGGGCCGTCGCTGCCGACGGCCACACCATCCGCGATGCGCACTCGTCGCGTCTTCATGCTTCCTCAATCGGAAATCGGCAATCGGCAATCGGCAATGTCACAACCCCGCCTTCACGACGTCGTGCAGCCGCAGCATCCCCACCGCCTTCCCATCCTCGTCCACCACAGGCAGCACGCTGATTTGGCCTGGCTTGTGCTCCTCCATCAGGTAGAGGGCGTCGATGGCGAGGGTGCCGAGGGCGACGGTGGTGGGGCCGGTGGTCATGATATCGGCGGCGGTGAGGTCGAGCACGTTCTCGTGCTTCTGGATGGCTCGGCGCATGTCGCCGTCCGTGACGATGCCGACGAGACGGCCCTCGCCGTCCACGATGTTCACCGCGCCGAGCGCCTTGGCCGTCAGCTCGACGAGCAGCTCGCGGACCGGCGTGTCGGGCCGCGCCAGCGGCTGGTTGTCGCCGCCGTGGATCAGGTGCTCGACCTTCATGGTCAGACGGCGGCCGAGGGCGCCGCCGGGATGGCTCAGGGCGAAGCGCTCGGGGGTGAGCTGCTTGCGCGCCGCGACGACCAGCGCGAGCGCGTCGCCGAGCGCGAGCGCCGCTGTCGCGCTGGCCGTCGGCGCCAGGTTCAGCTCGTCCGCCTCCCGCTCGACCCCGGCATCGAGCACGACGTGCGCCGCCTGCCCGATCCGCGACTCCGCGGCACCGGTGAACGCGATGACCCGTGGGCCGATCGTCTCGACTGAGGGCAGGAGCCGGACGATCTCGTCGCTCTCGCCGCTCTTGGAGATCAGGATGAGCACGTCGTCGGGCGCGACGACGCCGAGATCGCCGTGGAGAGCCTCGGCGGCGTGGAGGAACACGGCGGTCGTCCCAGTGCTCGAGAAGGTCGCCGCGAGCTTCCGCGCCACGATCCCGCTCTTGCCCACCCCGCACACGACCACCTTGCCCGGGCAGTCGAGGACCAGGCCCACGGCCTCGGCAGTGTAGACGTAGAAGGGAGGCACGCGCAGGTCGCTGCGAGGCATGTCGGGTTTTTCCTGGAAGTCCACGACCCGGCCCTCGTCGTCGAGGACGGCTACGCCGACGCGTTTCAGCCGCTCAGGGTCTGTAGGACACGTGAAGACAGCACTGGCCTGCTTTTCCGCGGAGAATGCGATGAGGTCTGCAAGGCCGAACCGTGCCAGGTTGTCCGTGGCCAACACATAGGCGGGCGAGCCGGCAGCCTTCGCCTCTCGCAGCGCCAGTTGCAGGTCCGCCACGGCCCCGAGGCGATCCTCGTTGCAGGTCGATCCGTCGCAGAAGATCTCCAGGGGTTTGCTCAGCCGCCGCTGTGCCGCCCAGTCCTGGAACGCGCCGAGAAACCGAGCGTTGCTGACCAGAAGGAAACGCTCGATCTCATCGACCGCGTCCAGCTCGTCGACGATGTAGTCGATGATGGGCCGTCCGCCCACGGGCAACAGGGACTTCGGGCGGTCTTTACACAGGGGATAGAGGCGCGTGCCGTATCCCGCAGCCAGGAGCACCGCGTTCACG
>CAZDNN010000301.1:0-7992 GCA_964506385.1 uncultured Planctomycetota bacterium | reverse complement strand
CGTATCGACGATCACGATGTCGGCTGAATCCTCTGTGGACAGGAACGTGTAGCCCGCCACGTCGGGCAGGAAGCCGGCGCAGGCCTCGAACGACGGGTCCCCCTCACGCGACAGCACCTTCTCGCCAAGCAGGTCAGCCTGGCTGGCGAGCAGCGCCTCCTCGAAGCCGGGCGGGCAGGCGGGACGGTGCTCGCGGATCGTGCGGGGGTCGCCGACGGCCCGGCGCAGGGCTCTGCCCTGCCCCCTCTCGTCCACAAAGGCAATGGCCCCCCAGCGCTCGAAGTCGCGCTCGAGCACGGCGAACCGCCGGCCGTTCCGCTCCACGGCGGCGACGTGGGGCCATCCGCGCACGCGGCCCGCAAGAGGCCGCCTGCGCCCGCGCGGCTCGAGTCGCGTGAGGTCCTCGTCGCTCGGGTAGTAGGGGTCGCGGTACATGGGATGGAAGTCCTCGATGGACAGGACGGGGTCGATGCGCGGCGGCCGCGCGCCGCGCGGGCCCAGGACAGTCAGCCGCGGGGCCTGCTCGATCTGCTTGCGGGTGTTGGGCGGCGCGAAGGCGCCGGGGGCGAGGAAGAAGCCGTCGAGGTTCGTGTTACTGCGGTCGGCGAGCGAGGTGAGGCGCAGCTCGTGGCGGCCCGCAGCGAGGTCGCCGAGCGCGATCGTGCGATAGCGCCACTCGTCGTCGCGCAGGTGTCCCCAGCCGCCTGTGCTCGGGAAGGTCGCCTTCGCGGCGATTGCGCGGCCGTCGAGCCTGACGGCGAAGGGCGCGTCGCCTTCGTGCTTTCGCGCGTAGCGGAGATGGAGGCTGGCATCGGGCATCGGCTCGGACAGACGAAAGCGGTAGACGGCGTAGTGCCCCCTCGCCCCGCCCCAGTTCGAGCCCAGGCAGGCGCCGCCCGATCCGAAGGGCGGGCGGTCGGGGCCGGCCGAGCCCCGCTGCTCGGCCCAGCCCTCGCCCTCGGCCCACAACCCCTCCCCGCCCGACGCCGCGGCCCACAGCACGACGAGCACGACGATGCTTCGGAGGATCGGCATCGTTCCATCCTGCCAGGGCATGAGGGCCAACATAGCCGCCGCGAGCGCGTGTGTCAACGGGCGACCTGCGATGATGCCGCCAACTGACTTGATTGGCCGAAGCGAAGCTGCTATGCTCGTGAGCTATGGAGACGATCGTGAGGCGATTGTCCTGGCAAGCCTGGCTTGCGTCGTTCCTCGCGCTCGCGGCGGCATCGGCGCTGGCGGCGACGCCGCGGGAGGAGCTGCTGGCACTGCGGGCCAAGCTGGCGGCGAAACGCAGCCTCGACCGCTCCAGCGGCTGGAAGGCCCTCCTCGCATTCGCAGACGCCCACCGCAACGATCCCGCGCTGGCCGCCGAGGTGGTCTATGACGTGGCGGTCTCGCAACGCCGCCACGATCGCAGGAGCGCCGACGCGGCCTTCGAGAAGCTGCTCAAGGACTTCCCGGACGCCCAGCCGTGGGCAGCGCTGGGGACTCTGGAGCTCGCCGAACTCAAGCGCGAGCAGACCACGGGCCGCGACGCCGCGATCGAGCTGTACCGCACGTACCTGGCTCTGGAGGGGCAGGCGGCGTGGCGGCGCGTACGTGCACGCTATGGCCTGGCCTTCACGCTCAGCGAGGCGGGCGAGGACGACGAAGCCCTGGCCGAGTATCGCCGGCTCCTCGACGAGTGCGCCGACCGCCCGCGTCGCCGAGCCCAGGCGCTGGCCGCCATCGGGGCTCTGCTCGTGCGCCTCAAGCGGCCCCAGGAGGCCTACCAGACCTACGAGCGTCTCGTCGCCGAGCACCCATGGGCGCGGGAGGGCCAGGCCGATCTCCTGATGTCCATCGCGCAGGCCTACCGCGCCGGCGGGGACAACGCTGGCGCCCGGGCGGCCTACGAGCGCCTGCTACGGGACGACACGGGCAGCGGCACGCGCCGCACCTATGCCTACCGCGGCCTGGCCATGGTCCTGCTCCAGCAGGAGGACACCGAGGGCGCCGTCGCCATCTACCGGCGGATGGCCCACGACCGCCGCCTGACCGCCGCCTACCGCGTCCAGGCCTACAGCCAGATCTTCGAGCTGCTCCGCAAGGCCGATGACTACCAGGCGATGATCGGCCTGGCCTACGAGCTTATCGCCGCCCACCCCTCGCGGGTCCTCGCCTCGGGCTACAAGGTCTACGAGGAGCTGGTGGACGCCCTCATCACGCAGGAGCGGGTGGAGGAGGCGCTGAGCATCGCCACCGCCTACTACCGCCTGAGCCAGATCGGCTCGCCCGACAGCACCCGCAGCACCAGCAGCAGCTACGCCACGACCCAGCAGGCCATCCTCACAGTCGTGCGCGCCCTGAAGGCGCGCGAGGGCGGCCTGCGCTCGGCCAACGCCTTCCTGACATTCGTCAGCCACGGCCCCGAGGGGCCCGACGGGAAGGCTGGCACGAAGGACGACGCGCCCGACCCCCTCGCCGCGTTCCGCCTGCCCGCCAACGACGCGCGGGACAAGCTGTTCGCCGCCGCCGCCCGGCGCCTGCGGGCCGACCCCTCCGAACTCGGCTACCTCTATATCTGCTGGGACAAGCCGGCCGAGGCCCTCCGCGCCTTCCGCACCGCCTATCTCCAGGCGAGGTCCGCCACGGGACTCCAGGCCGCCGCGACCCGCCTCGCGCGAGCGATGCGCGCCCTGGGATGCCCCGAGGCCGAGGTGGACGCGTTCTTCGACTTCCAGAACTACGGCCCGAACGGCCCCGACGGCAAGCCGAACACCAACGACGACCTCAAAGACCCCATCCTGGAGCGGAAATGACCCGCCTCGCCGGCGCCGCCGCCTGCCTCCTGCTCGCCCTGCCCGCAGCGGCGCGCGACGACTTGCTCTACAAGGCGTCCCAAGCCGACAACGAGGGGCAGTATCTTCGCGCCGCCGAGCTGGCCATCGGGGTGGCGCGCGACCCCGAGGAGTCCACCCAGCGCCGCTACCAGGGCTTCTGCCAGGCCGCCGCCTCCTACGGCAGACTCGGCGCGCCGCGGCTGGCTGTCGCCACCTACCATCAGGCCCTCGTCGCCCTGGGCCGCTACGACGAGCACGCGGCCGACGCCTGGTCCCGGATCGCTGACTTCTATGTCAGCCGCGAGGAGTACGGCAAGGCGTGCGCCCACATCGAGGCGGCGCTCGGCGAGCTCGAAATCGAGAAGCTCCCTTGGCCTCACCGCTTCCGCCTGCTCCGCCACCGGGCCAACTGCCTGGGCCGCCGCGGCCTGCTGCTTCCAGCCGCCCAGCTCAACGAGGCACTCGCCGCGCAGGCCGCGGACGCCCGCGAGCGCGCGGACGCGCTTGGCGCCGCAGCCCAGCTCTACGCGGAGCTCCACGATTTCGACAAGGCCGAGGCCGCCCTCCAGCGGCTCGACCGCGCGGAGATCGATGACAACGCTGCACTCGCCGCGGCCACCCAAGCCTATGACAAGGTCATCCAGCGCTTCCTCGGGGCCGGCCGCCGCAAGGAGGCCCTCGCCCTGTGCTCCCGCGCTCTCTCCCGCTATGGCGCCCGCGAGCGGTACAGCGCCCAGTCGCTCCTGCGCCGGCTCATCGACGCGACGGCGGATGATGAGGCCGCTGTAATGGACGTGGTGGCCGCGCTCGAGGGCCAGGCCGCCGTCGCCGTCGCATCCGACGAGGCGCTCGACACCTTGATCCCCATCGCTGCCCGGACAGAGCGCGGCGACGACCTAGTGCGGGCGTGCACCCACGCCATGCTCGCCCGGCTGCTCGACGAGAGCACCGCGCGCGTCTGCCTGACCGCCATCATGGACATCCGCACCCGCCAGGGCCGCCACGACGACGCCCTCGCCGCCGCCCGCGCGGCCTACGGCATCACAGGGTTCGAGAGCACGTCCTCGGCACACTTCGCCCGCGCCGTCGGGCTCGTGGCCCGCGCGCTCCGCGCCCGCGACGGCCATCTCGTCAGCGGCAACGCGTTCAGGGCATACCAGACCTACGGGCCCCGTGGCCGCGACCGCAAGGCTGGCACGGCCGACGACCTGCCCAACCCATTCGCAGGCCTCAAGCCTGCGGCGGATCCCGAGCGGGACAAGCTGTTCCAGGCCACCCTCGATCGCCAGCCGCCAACGGCGGCGGGCTGGCGCGCCCGGGGCTGGGTCTATCTGCTATGGAGCAAGCCGCGCGAGGCCCTCGGGGCCTTCAAGCGCGCCTTCGCCTTGTGCCCGCTGGACAACACGGCCATGACCCGCGCGGCGCAGGATCTCGCGCTCGGGCTCAAGGCGCGCCACGGCACACCCGTGTGCATGAACGACTTCGCCCAGTTCCAGCGCTACGGCCCCGCAGGCCCCGACGGCAGGAAAGGCACCCGGGACGACCTGGAGGACCCGCTCGCAGGGCTGTAGGCCCGCCGCGGCCGTGGAGCCCTCGCCACCCGGACGGCCCATGAACCGTATCGCTCTCATTGCAGCGCTCGTCTTCGCCGCGGCGGCGCCGCCGGTCCGTGCGGACGTTGCGGCTGACCTGAGCGCGGCAGACCGGGCGCTGATGGGGTGGGATCTCGACGCGGCGGCAGCGGCCTACCGCCGCGCCTTCGAGGCCGAGCAGCTCACCGACGAGCAGCGCCGCCGCGCCGCCGACGGCCTCCTCGCGGCTGCCGTGGCTGCGGGCAACACGGGCGAGCTCCTCGCCTACTACCAGGGGCGTCTGGCCGGGGTGCCCGAGCACCTGGCACGCATGCTGCTCGCCGAGAGGACACGCTGCCAGAAGGCTCTCGACGGCCATCTCCACGGCGCCATCGCCCGCCTCAAGCAGGAGGCCGGCGACGACCGTAACGCCCGCCACGCCCTGAGCGATGCCGAGCGTCTCCGCTCCCGCTTGGGCACAGTGGCGCAAGGACACGCAGGACGCTGGACAACCCCGCAGGCCAAAGCCTGGCGGCCACCCGCGGAGAGCGGCGGCCGGCGGCCAGGCGCCATCACCGTCCCAGCCGCCGAGCGCCCCGCCTACAGCCCGACCCCCGTCCGCCTCAAGCCGCCGCGCGAGCCGCGTCAGCATCGCGCGGGCCATTACTACCGCGTGGCCCCGCCGCGGCCGGTGAGATACTCTGGGAGTCAGAAGCGCGCGGTCCGCAAGCCGAGGCTCGTGCGGCCCCGCGTCGAGGCCCTCGCCGCCGCCTTCCTCAGTCTGTCGTACAGGAAGGCAACCGCGCTCGCCGCCGAGGGCTTCTTCGAGAGCGCCAAGGCCGAGCTGGCCGCCGTGATCCAGCTCTTCCCAGACAGCTCCCAGGCCGCTCAGGCGGCGCAGTATGCCATCCGCCTCTTCCAGCGGGAG
The DNA here is from genome assembly GCA_964506385.1 of uncultured Planctomycetota bacterium. Lineage (GTDB taxonomy): Bacteria > Planctomycetota > PUPC01 > DSUN01 > DSUN01 > CAZDNN01. The sequence goes on along the minus strand of CAZDNN010000301.1, from coordinate 2,668 downwards.
CGCGGCGTGGCCGACCACGCCCAGGCCAATGCCCTGGTGGCGTACCTCGAGTGGATCCGCGCCGTCGCCGGGCCGGCGGGCTTGGAGTATGCGGAGTACCAGGCGCTCAAGCGCTTCTCAGGCCACAGCGACGCCGCCATCGTGGCGCGCGAGGCCGAGGCATTCATCCAGCGGCACCCGGACTCGAAGTTCCTGACCGGCGCGCGGCTTCAGCTCGCCATCGCGCTCGACTCCCTGGGCGACTCCCGGCGGGCCATCGACGTGCTGCGCGCCATCGTCAGCCCCATCGAGAGCACCTACAACGTGCGTGCCGTCAAGCTCCTGGCGTGGCTCTACCTCTTCGAGGGGCAGCCCGAGGAGGCGCGGAAGCAGTTCCAGGCCCTCGCCGCCCAGGGTGTGTCGGAGCAGGCCGCCGCCGACGCGCGCATGATGCTCGAGCGGATGGCGAAGACGCCGCCGGCAGCGGTCCGGCTGTTGGTGCCCGACGATCCCGAGGAGGCGGAGATCCTGCTCGCCCAGGGCCTCTATGACGCAGGCGCCCGGATCCTGGCCGCCGGCGACCCCGAGCGGGCCATGGACCTCTTCGAGCTGTTCCTGCGTCTGGGCAAGGACACGCCGAACTACTGGGCCGCGCGCCAGCGCATCGAGCGGCTGCGGCAGAAAGGACAGGCAGACGGGGAATGAGCCGCACCGGCCCCCTGCTCGCCGCGTTCGCCCTGGCCGGCCTCGCCCTCGCCGGCGAGATGCCTGGGGTCAAGCCCACAGAGACGGCCCGCCGGGTCGCCGCGCTGGAGCAGCGCCTCGCCGCACAGCTCGCGGAGGGGACAGGGTTCGCGCACCGGGCGCGCTACGAAGCCTTGCTCGCCGAGGCATCGGCAGTGGCTGAGCGGAGCCCGAAGGACCCCGCGGTGGCGCGCGCCTATCTCGTCATCGCCCGCTGCTGCGAAGTGCTCGGCCAGCACCCCGAGAAGGAGGCGGCCTTCGGCCACTACATCGACGCGCTGGTGGCCCACTCGAAGGCCGATGCCGCGACGGCCCTCCGCGCGGAGGTCGAGGCGCTCGTGGCGCGCCGCGAGCTCTACGCTGCCATCAAGATCCTCCGACTGATGCTCGCGCGCTTCCCCGAGGGCGAGGAGGCCGCCTACGCCCTCTATCGCCTCGGCACGAGCCACCTGTGGCTGGCGCAGTACGACGAGGCCGCCAAGGCGCTGAGCGAGGTCGTCCAGCGCTGGCCGAAAGGCGAGCTGGGCGTCGAGGCCCAGCTCAGGCTCGACCGCGCGTACTTCGCCGAAGGCAAGCACGGTGAGGCCACGGGCCTGCTCGAAGCCTGCCTGGCGCAGCACCCCAAGACGCCGCGCCGCCCGGCCCTGCTCTTCGACCTGGCCGTGGCCCGCTACCTGTCGGCGGACTACTACGGCGCCATCGCGGCCTTCCAGCGCGTGGTGGCCGAGGCACCCGACTCACCCTACGCCCCGCTCGCCAAGGCGTCCCTTGGACGCCTCCGCTCCGATGTCCTCAAGCGGCTCGGCGACTAGGATGCGGCCCATGCCCAAGCACGTCATCCTGAGCGACATCCACGCCAACTGGGAGGCGCTGGTGGCCGTCTACCAGGATTTCGCCCGCCTCGACGGCGTGCGCAGCGTCGTGTCGCTCGGCGACCTGCTCGGCTACGGCGCCAGCCCGAACGAGGTGGTCAGCGGCCTCCACTCGCTCACGAAGAAGGGCTACACCGTCCGCTACTGCATGGGCAACCACGATGCCGCCGCGCTCGGCCGCTACGAGTTCGTGGACCTGCACGACCCGCGCGACCTCGACCGCCTGGCCAAGGAGGCCGGCCTGAGGAACCTCAAGGCCATCGCACGACACTACCGCGACGTCGAGCGCCGCCGATACGTCCCCGTCCGCTACAACGCGAAGGCCTCCATGCGGTGGACCGTCGAGCACCTCACCGAGCCCACCCGCAGGTTCCTGGCCGCCAACTCCAAGGACCACCTCATGCTCGCCGACGGGGTGCTGGCCGTCCACGCCTCGCCGCGGGACCCGCTGTTCGACTACGTCACGACACCCAAGCGGGCAGAGAGGGCGCTCGATTCGCCGCTCATGCGCGGCGTCCATCTGTGCTTCATCGGCCACAGCCACATCCCGGGCATCTGGCAGTTCGGCGCAGACGACATCGTCAACTACGCCGGCAACGTCGTCGTCATGCACCCGCCGACGACCATCGAGGGGCCCCTCGTCCGCATCGACGCCGACTCGGCCATCACCCTGGTGAACGTCGGCTCGGTGGGCCAGCCGCGCGACGGCGACCCGCGCTCGGTCTACGCCCTGTGGGATGACGAGGCCGGCACGGTGGAGCTGCGGCGGGTGCCCTACGACATCGCTGCCGCCCGCCAGAAGATCCTCGACAGCGGCCTGCCCAAGGTCCTCGCCGAGCGCCTGGGCCGCGCCGACGCCGAAGGCGGCGTCATCGAGCAGCCCGACGAGGTGGCCGAGGACTGAGCGTCGCGGGGACAGAGCCCTCCCCTCGCCTCCCCCTGCAACCCGTCTCGCACATGGGAGCTTTGCCTGGACTAGAGTTCTCCAGCGCAACCTGCGCGGATCTCGCGCGCAGGGTGCGCCGAGGAAAACTCGGACTGGGCACACCTTATGGGATCGAGCGGCTTTGCGG